>JANNAJ010000468.1:0-8619 GCA_031384285.1 Verrucomicrobiota bacterium | reverse complement strand
CTTCCAGACCGTCGCCGTCGGAGTCGCGCAGACGCCAGACGCGTCCGTCATAGCCGAGGGCGGTCAGCGTGCCGTCCGGCGCGAAACGGAGGTTGTCCTGGTTCGATAGGCGGACCGGCAGCTCGGTCACGGTGAAGCCGGGGACGAGCATGCGGACGACGGGGTCGTTGGTCGCCGCGATCGACGCGGAAGGCATGGATCCGGCCACGAAGGCCAGCAGTCCGAGAACAAGTCGCCGGGATGACACGTCCGGAAGCTACGCAGAGACGTCGTGGCGGAAAGGCGGAAATGGGGGAGGGAAGGAGAAAGCAGAACGTTCGACGCTCGACGCTCAACATCGGACGCTCGCCAGCCCCCGGCACAAACCCCTTTACACATCGCGGTCCGTTCGCATCCTCGCCGCCATGTCCGTGACGAGTGTCCCGGCCGCTCCGGTCAGACCGGCGGCCACGACGGCGGGTCCGACCGCGTCTTCCCGAAAAGATCCCCGCCTCGACGAGGCCATCACCCGGTCCCAGGCATTCCTGTTCTCAGAGCAGAAGCCGGAGGGCTATTGGGTGGGCGAGCTCATCGTCGACTCCACATTGGTGGCGGACATGGTGGTCTTCTACCACTGGTGGGGACGCGTGGACGAAGAGTGGGAGCGCAAGGCGATCAACCACCTCTCCGAGCGGCAGCTGCCCGACGGCGGATGGAACATCTATCCCCACGGCCCGGCCGAGGTGAACGCCACGGTCAAGGGCTACCTGGCCCTCAAGCTCGCCGGCGTGCCGGTGACGGACCCGCGGATGCTGAGCGCCCGCGCCATGGCCAACGCCTTGGGCGGCGTGCCGCGCATGAACACCTTCTCCAAGCTCTACCTCGCCCTCATCGGCCTGATCGGCTGGGACCACGTGCCGACGGTGCCGTGCGAGGTGCTGCTCATCGGCAAATGGTTCCACGTGAACTTCTGGGACATGAGCAACTGGTCCCGCGCCATGCTCGTGCCGCTGGCGATCATCAACCACTTCCGTCCCACCCGCCCGCTGGCCAACGGCGTGAACCTCGACGAGCTCTACCCGAACGGGAAGCTCGAGCTGAACGACGCCCTGCGGCCGCGCTACTTCGACTTCAGCCTTCGCAACGGCTTCCTCTGGCTCGACCGGTTGCACAAGGTCGCCGAATGGTTCGCCCGCCAGGGGCTCCATCCGTTCCGCAAGACCGCGCTGAAGCGCTGCGAGGCGTGGATGGTCGAGCGCTTCGAGGGCAGCGACGGGCTCGCCGCCATCTTCCCGGCGATGCTCAACGCCCTCATCGCGCTCAAGGCGCTGGGCTATCCCGACGACCATCCGGAGGTCGTCCGTGCCCACCACGAGCTCACCAAGCTGGAGCACCACACCCAGGATTCGATGCGGATCGAGCCGTGCTTCTCGCCGGTCTGGGACACCGCCATCGTCCACATCTGCCTGCGCGAATCCGGCGTCCCCGCGTCGCATCCGCGCATGAAGCAATCCGCGTCCTGGCTCATGGACAAGGAGATCCGCTTCAAAGGCGACTGGATCCACAAGAATCCCGCCGCCGTCGAGCCCAGCGGCTGGGTCTTCGAATACGCGAACCAGTGGAACCCCGACGTCGACGACACGGCGATGGTCGTGCTCGCGCTGCGCACCACGCCCACCGACGACCGGCGGCGGCGCGACGAATGCGTCGCCCGCGCGATGCGCTGGATGCTCACCTTCCAATGCAAGGACGGCGGCTGGGCCGCGTTCGACAAGGACTGCACCAAGAGCATCCTCGAGAAGGTCCCCTTCGCCGACCACAACGCGATGCTCGACCCGGAATGCGCCGACATCACGGCGCGCATCCTTGAGCTCATGGGCTATGAGGACTGGTCGCTCGACGACCCGCAGGTCAAGGCCGCCGTCCGCTACGTCCAGACCCAGCAGGAGTCCGACGGCTCCTGGTACGGCCGCTGGGGCGTGAACTACATCTACGGCACCTGGCAGGTGCTGCGCGGCATGCGGGCCCTCAAGCTCGACATGTCGCAGCCGTGGCTGGTCAAGGGACGCGATTGGCTCCGCTCGGTGCAGCTGCCCGACGGCGGCTGGGGCGAGCGTTGCAACACCTACGACGACCCCATCTTCAAGGGCAAAGGCCCGAGCACCCCGTCACAGACCGCCTGGGCCGTCATGGGCCTGTGCGCGATGGGCGACCCGGACGACGAATGGCTCCGTCGCGGCGTGGATCATCTGGTCCGCACGCAGAACGAGGACGGATCGTGGACCGAGGACGAGATCACCGGGACCGGGTTCCCGAAGGTGTTCTACCTGAAGTACGACATGTACCGGAACGCCTGGCCGCTGCTCGCGATGGCGACCTACCGGAAGCTCGTCCAAGGCCGGGAGGCCGGCGACGAGCGGGGATGACGGTGCGGACCGTCGGTTCCAGGAGCGCAGCGCTTGCCCGTGAAGTTCTCGCCGTGGATTCGCGCGGCTTCCTCCGGTATCGTCGCGGCGTGACCCGATCCGTCCGCGGTTGGCTGCCGCTCTTCCTCCTCGCCGGCGCCGCGCGCGCCGGACAGGTCGAGTTCCGCGTGCCCCGTGCCGTGTCCTACGAGATCGCGACGGCGCAGGCGGCCAAGGCGACCATCGGTCCGAAGTGGCTCGCGGCGACGCCGGTCGGCGGCGGCAAACCCGTGCGGATCGGCGATCGCGTCGTGCTTCGCCTCTCCGACACCAACCAACTCGCCGCCCTGTGTGCCGCCCATGGGTTGGTGCCGTCGGGGACGTTCGACGACCGCACGTTCCTGCTGAAGGCCACGGATGCCGCTGCGGCCATACGCGCCTCGGAGGCGATGTCGCGTCTTCCCGGCGTCGAGGCGGCGGTGCCGGTGATGCAGCGCCAGGCCCGGAAGCATTTCGCCTTCGCGCCGGCACCGGACGATCTGCTCTTCGCGGCGCAGGCCTACCTCGATGCCGTGGTGCCGGACGGCACGGTGCCATTGCCCTCGGCGCCCGACATCGCGGTGCGCGGAGCATGGGCCGTGACCCGGGGCAAAGGGGTCATCGTGGCGGTGGTGGACGACGGCGTGGACCTCGCCCACACCGATCTCTCGCCCAACGTGGTCGGACCGCACAAGAACTTCGTGGATCCTGCCGGCACGGGAAGCCAGAGCGGGACCTTCCAGTATCATGGCACCTCCGTCGCCGGCCTGATCGCGGCCCGCGGCGGAAACCATATCGGCCTCTCGGGGACGGCCCCGCTCGCCGGGCTGGCCAGTTGGGTCATCTTCGACGCGCTCGACAACCTGCCGGACGAGGCCGGCATGGCGGCGATGTTCTCCCATGCGAACGACACGGTCGCGGTGCAGAACCACTCTTGGGGCAACTCCGACTTCGAAGTGCTCGAGATGGGCCTGGCGGAGTCCCTCTCGGTGTCGAACGCGGTGACCGCGGGCCGCGGCGGTCTCGGCGTGGTGATGGTCCGTTCCGCCGGCAACACACGGGAACAGGACTACAACTTCCGCACCGGCGTCGGCGACGCGAACCAGGACGGCTACGCCAACGATCCGCGCCAGATCGCGGTCGGGGCGGTGCGCGCCAGCGGACGGGTCGCCAGCTACAGTTCACCGGGCGCCTGCGTCTTGGTGGCGGCGATGGGAGGCGACCAGCGCGACGGATCGCCCGGGCTGCTCACCACCGATCCGTCCGGTACCAGCGGCATCAACCGTTCCTCGGGATCCTCCGGCGATTACGCCACCGGAGTTGCCGCGTTCGTGGGGACATCTGCGTCGGCGCCGCTGGTCTCCGGCATCGTCGCGCTGATGTTGTCAGCGAACCCGCGCCTCGGTCGGCGGGATGTGCAGCAGATCCTCGCGCTTTCTTCCCGTCACATCGACCTCGTGGACCCGGACCTCGGGACCAACGGCGCCGGGTTCCGAGTGAGCCACAACGTCGGCTTCGGTGTGCCCGACGCGGGAGCCGCGGTCCGCCTCGCGCTGGCATGGAGCAACCGTCCGCCGGCCGTGGAGCTGCGGTTCACCAACGCGTCGCCACAAGCGATCCCGGACGACGGTCTGCGCGTCTTCGTGACCGGAACAGGTGTGCCGGCGTCGCTGTCGTCGTTGCCCGCGAGCGCGTCGGTCGGGATCCATCCGGACATCCCGACCGCGAGCCTGCGGTTGGTGGATGTCGGTCAAGCCATCAGCGCGCCCGGGATCGATGCCACCGGTGCCGGGATGCTCATGACCCGGAAACCCGGGACCTTCGTCGACAAGATCGATTTCGCGGCCGGCGCGGGCGCGGCCTTCGCCGTCATCGTGAACAACGAAGGCACCGACCAACGAACGATCATGCGCGACACGGGATTCGTCGCCATCCCGGCGGTGCTGCTCGGCCATGACAACGGCGAAGCGTTGCGCACCTTGGTCGCGACCAATGCGTCCGTGAGGGTCTCGCTCGGCCTGGATCCGGCGCGGTTCGTGTTCCAGGTCGTGGAAGGGATGGTCGTGGAGCATGTCCAGGTCCGTCTCCATTGGCGGCATCCGCGCATGTCGGATCTGCGGGTCACGCTGCGGTCGCCCGCGGGGACGACCAGCATCCTCCATCGTCCCGGCGGCAGTCCGAGCGCCGCACCGGACGGATGGATCTACTCGTCGGTGCACCACCTCGGCGAAGCGGCGACAGGCACCTGGACCCTCGCGGTGACCGACGAGGCGACCGGGATGACCGGCACGGTCGATTCGGTCGAGCTGATCCTCCACGGTGTGCCGATCACCGATGCCGACGCGGACGGTTTGGACGATGCCTGGGAGTTGGCGCGGTTCGCTTCCTTGGCGATGGGCCCGCGTGATGATCCGGACCATGATGGTCGGGACAACGCTGCGGAACAGATGGCCGGAAGCGATGCGATGTCCTCAGCGACACCGTTCCGGATCGACGCCTCCATGCTGACGCCCGGACGGGTCCGGCTGAGTTGGCCGGCGACGACGGCCGCGATCTACGAGGTGCTCCGGCGCGGCTCGGCTGACGGCCCGGAGACCATCACGGGGCAGGTCCCCGGGAGTTTCCCGGAAGCCGGTCTGGTCGTGCCATCCGATGCGGCCGGAGCGTTTTTCCGCGTCCGGTCCAAGTGAGCCGGAACGATGCAGTAGAGGTCTGGGTGGAACAGGCCACCGGCCTGTTGCGGCCGGCGACTCGCCTGCCGCTCTGGGTGCGCCGGGGATGCACACTTCGGTGTGCGCGATGGCGGTGCCGAAACTCGGCGGCAAGTTGCCACCGAGAACGGCCAAGTTGGCCGTGCCACCCGGATCCAATCGCATGGTTCCGGCCGAGAGCCTGTTTGAAAAGGCTGGCCGGCCTCGTAGGACAGGCCTCCAGCCTGTCTGCCTGCGGGCTTCCAGCCCGTGGCACCGCCTGTCTGGCGTGGGGCTGGAAGCCCCGGAACAGACAGGCCAGAGGCACTGTCCTACTTTTCAGACAGGCTCTGAGGCTTTGGCTTACGGAGCGACCGTCAGCGCCCTGGTCACCACCGGTGCCGCCGCCGACAACAGGACGGTCGAGATTGCCCGCGGCACCGACAGCAGCATCGTCTCCGCGGCCCCTTCCGGCGCCTACGCCATCAGCGACATCACGCCGGCCGGTCGAAGGCCCGGCCGACGTCCCGACGTCGCAGGACCGATGACCTGGCGGGTCGCGATGGAGCGCATCTCGCGGAGCACCGCGCTCAAGGCTGGTCCGCGGTGGGGACCTTGAAGAAGCACTGCCATCCGCCGTAGTCGGACCCGAGGCCCACCCGTTGGCCTTTGTACCATTCCACGTGGCCGTCCTCGAAGGTGAAGTTGCCTCCGTCCGGCGCGCCACCCGCGATCCGGTGCACCGAGGTCGGGACCTTCTTGCCGTTGTAGTCGGTCACCCAGGTCAGCTTCGAGCTGTAGAGATTGGTGGTCTTCGAGCCCACCCCTTGCAGGCGGTCGATGAGGATGGGGGCGGACCCGAACGAACCGTTCATCTTCTTCCGGAAAAACCATTCGGCGGTTCCTTGGGCGCCACCGGTCACGTCGCCGTCGCCGCTCTTGCGGCCGGGCAGGTAGAAGTAACCGATCAGCTGCTCATCGGTGTCCTTGGAGATCATGCCCGCCTCGGCGGCGCGGTGCCACGCATCGGTCGGGCAGAACAGCACGTCGTTGGCCTGCCGCACTGTCTTGGCCGTGGTTCGGCTGTTCTTGATGAGGTAGTTGTTCCAGAAATTGCTCATCGACGGCATCATCCAGCTGAATCCTTGGCCGTTGGCGTTGTCGGGGAAGGAGTTGTTGTTGTCGCCGGCATACATGTTCACGGCGAGGCCCCACTGCTTGCCGTTGCTCACGCAGAGCGTTTTCTGGGCCTTCGCCTTTGCCTTGGCCAGAGCGGGCAGGAGCATCCCCGCGAGGATGGCGATGATCGCCACGACGACGAGCAGCTCGATCAGGGTGAAGGCGCGGTCCTTGCGGAAGAATCGGGTGGTGTCCATGGCTGGGAGCGAAATGAAAAAATCGGGGACTGCAGGTCGTTCTACCCGTTCCGTCTTCACGCACAAGGGCAAATCGCAGGACCTGGCGCGGACAGCGGCCCAAGACGCACGGCCCCAAGGACCCTTCGCGGGAGAAACCGCCGGCTCGGCTCCGACGACGTCGGAACGACCGTCCGGATCCGGCCAAGGAGCCGCCGCGGATCAACGCGCGTCGGCTCTGGACGATGTCCGACGGCATCGACGGCGGTTTGCCGGTCATCCACGAACGCGAAGATGTTCTGACATTGTCTTGAGGATTCGAGCCGGCGCAGACGACGCGTCGCTCGGGCAACGGTCCGGGTCCGGGACGCCCAAGCGTCGGCGGATCCGGCTGCTGCACGGACTCCAAGGTCCGAGGTTGTAACGATCACACTGGAGCCGCAGCCGCAGGCCCTGTGGCGGCCTGATCCTCCCGTCCGACCGCGTTGATCCATCCAAAATCGGGACCGCCGCCTTCTGCTTCGTCCCGTCTCACGCGAACTCCAGCACCGCCGCGCCGAAGGTGAAGCCGCCGCCGAAGGCGCAGAGACCGGCCTTGCCCTTGGGATCCTCTTGGAGCAGCTCGGCGAGGACGAGCGGGATGGTGCTGCTGCTGGTGTTGCCGCTGTTGCGGACGCGGTTCACCAGCCGGCCTTTCCGCATCTTCAACCGCTGGTCCACGGCGTCGAGGATCCGGCCGTTGGCTTGGTGCGGGATGATGTAGTCGAGCTCCTCGGCCGCGAGGCCGTTCGCGGCGCAGGCCTGCTTCAGCAGAGCGAGCAGTTGGCGCACGGCCATCGGGAAGACCTTCATGCCGTCCATGTTCACGTTCGGATGGTCCCGCCGGCCGTGGTTCAGGATCGTGCCGTCTTCGCCGCGGGCGCTGAGCAGCGGGCGGTGGAGCAGCGCCTTCGCCGCGGCGAACTTCGCGGACTCCGGTCCGTGGACGAGCGTGGCGGTCGCAGCGTCGGCGAACACGATGGCCGTGTCGAAGTCGTCAGGATCCGTGAAGGTGCTCATCGCCTCGGCGGTGACGACGAGGATGTTCGCCGCCGGTCGCGACCGGCAGAAATCGTACGCCGCCTGCAGCGCGTAGAGGTAGCCGGTGCATGCCGCGAGGATGTCGCTGGCCGGCACGTCCTTGGCCGCCCCGTCCTTGCCCAGCTCGTGGTGCAGCAGGCACGCCATGCTCGGGCTGAGCGAGAGAGGCGAGCTGGTGCTGACGAAGATGGCGTCGAGGTCCGCCAACGTGAGGCCGGATGCGCGGAGCGCCGAGCGCGCCGCGGAAGAGGCCAAGGTGAGCACCGATTCGCCGGGCGCGAGCAGGTGGCGAGACTCGATGCCGGTGCGCTGGACGATGTCGTTCGCGGTGCGTCCCGGGAAGCGGCGGACGAGCTCTTCGTTCGTCACGATGCGGCCGCCTTGGGATGCGGCGACGGACGAAAGCCCGACGACGTCGCGGTGCCCGGCCTGTCTGCCAGAGGCGGCCACGTTTGTGGAAGAGCCTTCGGGGGGACCTGCGCCATGACGCCTCTCCGCGGCGGTGGAGGGCAGGATGCCCGGGCTCCGACGCTTCAACAGGGGCTGCGGCTCCGCCGGGATGCGCTTCGGCATCACGGGCGCGGACGCCGCCGCGAGGATCCTCGCGAGCGGCGTGCCCACCGGAACCTTCTCGTCCACCGCGATCAGCTCGCGGACGACGCCGCCGACCGGCGCGCGCAGATCGAAGGCCGCCTTGTCCGCCTCGCAATCCGCGATCAGGTCGCCGGCCTTGATGGTGTCGCCGACGCGGACCTTCCACTCGACGACCGTGACGTTCTGGTCGGCCGGGCTGGAGCCGACCGCTTCGAGGACGAAGACGCCGGCATCGCCCGCCGCCTCCGCTTTCCACGACAGTTCGAGGTCGCAGAGCGCCGCGGCGGCTTCGAGCACGCGCTTCAGGCCCGGGAGGACCTCGAGCTGGTTCGCGTAGTTGCACGGCACGTAGGTGTCGGGACGCGTGACCCGCCGAGAACGGACGCAGGCGGTCGCGTGCTCGGCGACGGTCGCGAGCACCTCGGCGCCGAAGCCGCAGGTCAGGTTGTCCTCGTGGACGACGATGAGCCGGCCGGT
>JANNAJ010000452.1:0-16154 GCA_031384285.1 Verrucomicrobiota bacterium | reverse complement strand
GACCGTGAAGCCGTCCTGGTCGAGCGGTGCGAGCCGGGCGTCCAGGACCGGATCGACCGTGGCCCGGCGCGCCTTGCCGGGACCGAACTGCCGGGGGAACGCGCAGTAGAGGGTGTTTCCGGAACGCGTCCACGACGGATGCACGCTCACGCCGGCATCGGAGCCGGACGGCCAGTGCTGGTTCCCGCGCTCGTCGAGCGCATAGGCCTTCGCCTTGAAGAAGCCGACCTCCGCGAGCGGCAGGGAGACGACGTGCTCGCCGTTCCCGGCATCGCGCAGCGGAAGGTCCCGCCAAGACGCACCGGCGAGCGGTACCTTCTCGAAGTGGGCGCGGACGATCTCGTCCCGCAAGGTCGAGGCGCGGCCGATGTTGGTGCGGAGCTTCGCGGTCCAGCCCGGCGGCACACCGCGCAGCGTGAATGTGAGGAGATCGCCGGCATGGCGCACGAGGCGCGCACCGGGCGCGGGGGACATGTGGAGCTCGGGCATCGGGTTGTCGCGGCGCGACGGGACGAAGTGTGCGGGTCCGACGTCCGGGCGCGCAAGCGGCGGCGCGCCCGGGCAGCGACCCAACGGGGCATCCTTCCTAACCGGCTGACGCCGAGTTTCCCTGAGCCCGAAGCCGGAAGCGGACGTCTTTCGTCGAGGGTCAGGCGCCACGCCGCCGCCAAAGCCATCCGATGCCGGCCAGCAGCGCCGCCCCGGCGCCGAGCAGGGGCCAGCGGAGCGGACGATGGGTCGGGGCAACGGTTTCCCCTTGGGCCGCGGGCGCGAAAGGTATCGGAGGGGACGCGGGTAGATTGGTGGCGGCGGCCTTGAGGGCTTCGGCCTCAAAGAACGGCCGGGCCAGCTCGTATTGCTCTTTCGCCCACTGCTCCTGCTCGGCGCGAATCCTCTTCTCTTCGTCTGTGAGTGGCGGCTCACGGCCGGCCAGCTTGTCGAGGTGCTGTTGATACATCATCGCCAAGACGCTGGGCGGCGCGTTGGCGGGCCGCTCAAAACGCGTGGCGGTCACCTCGAACGGGATGGCCCGCAACTCGGCCGAAGACGGTTGCTCTAGGGTTCCAGGCCCGGAAAAAAGGAGAATCCGCGGGAACACCAGATACTGGCCTGGCTCCGTGAGCCTCACCAGTTCGGTGAGATCGATGTGCATCATTTTCACCCGGTTGGTCGGAAACCCTTGGTTACTGATTGCAAACAGGTCGGAGAACGAGGCCTGCCACTTGCCTGCCGGTGTCAACGGGACCGGGCTGTTCCGGCGATCAACCACTGCGGGTCGGATGGGTTCCCATCCCCCAAGATGAGGCAAAACGATGCGTTCCTGTGAATGATGCAGGTAATAGAGGAAGAGATGGATAGGCTCGCCGAGCTGATAGCGCGCCTTGTCGAGGGCCGCACGGACGAGGAATTTGCCGGCTCGTTCCTCTTCAGCGGATTTCCAGAGGTTGGTCCCGACGGCGTAGAGGTCGATTTGGGATACGACCTTGGCGGCGGAACGGTCGGTCCACAGATAGTCGCCTTCGAAAACGGGGTCGGCGCGCAGCCGACCGAGCAATCCGACAAAGAACCCGAAGAGGACTACCGACACCCAAAGGCAAGGGGGCCAAGATTGAGAGCGAGCGTTCAACGGGGCACGGGGCAACAGAACGGAGAATGCGGGGGCCGGCACCGAGAGCGCAAGCGGCGGACAGCGGAAGTGGCGCAGAGTTGCCGAGCAGACGAGCGGCGGAGAATCAATATAGGGCGCGGGTGGAACCGCGACCCTCCTGGACAAGAGGCCTTCGGTAGGGCGTCGGTTCCACCCGCGCCCTGATCTGCTCGCGACGGTCTCGCTCAGCCCATGAACGGGCGCATCTCGTCGAGCATCTTGGGAACGCGCACGAACGGATCGTCCTTCAGCTCGTACTCCAGCGCGACGAACCCTTGATAACCGGAGTCGCGGAGCAGCTTGAACATCCGGGCGTCGTCGCGCGGTTCCTCCTTCGATTGCCCGCGCCGGGTCATCTTGCCCTTGAACTGCACGTTGACCGCCCAAGGCGCGATCTTCGCGAGATCGCCGTAGGGGTCGTCGGTGTGGAAGTTGCCGGTGTCGAGGTTGATCCCGATCCACGGGGACTTCACCGCCCGGACGATCTCCACCAGGTCGTCGGCCTCGGCCACGATCCCGCCATGGTTCTCGATGCCGAGGAAGATTCCGGCCTTGCCGGCGGCCTCGCCGCATTCCTCCAGCGCGGCGATGCAGTTCTTCTTGGCCTCGTCCTTGGTGACGTCTTTCGGCGGGCCGCCGGCGAACACGCGGATGTGCGGTGCGCCGAAGATCGATGACTTACGGATCCACTCGTTCACGTGGGCGACCTCCTTGTCGCGTTGCGCGCCCTTGGGATGGCAGAAGTTGTTGCCCACGGCGGTGCCGCTGACGGTGACGCCGCGGAGATGCGCGTGGCGCCGGACCTCGGCGAGGTAGGCGTCGGTCACGTCCGCCGGGAAATAATAGCTGGTGAGCTCCGCGCCCTCGACGCCGTGGTCGGCGCAGTAGTCGACGAACTTCAGCATGTCCATGCCGTCGCGCAGTCCGTCCTTGGCGCCCTTGACGTCGCTGCGGAAGGAATACGCCGCCAAGGCGAGGCGGAGACGGGACTTGCCGCCGCGCGCGAACGGTCCGACCGCATGGGCGAACGGAAGGACGGCGGCCGAAGCGGCGAGGGATCCGAGGAACGTGCGGCGGGAGAGCATGTGCGGAGCGTAGGGACGGCATCTTGATTCTTCAATGTCGCACGCTGGAATTTCGATTCACGCGCCGGGCGTGCCGGCCGCGACGCTGGGCGCATGGAAATGATCATCGTTTGCGGTCTTGTCGCGGTCCAGGTCGTCGCCCTCGTGCTGGCGGCCGATCTTATGGGCGGGTTCTTCCACTGGCTCGAGGATGCCTACGGCGACCCGGACATGCCGGTGCTCGGAGCGCGGGTCATCCGGCCGAACATCCTGCACCACCACCACCCCCGGCTGTTCCTCAAGAACAACTGGTGGCAGAGCTCGTGGGACCTCCTGCTGGTGGCGGCGGTGGGCGTCGTGGTCGCCGGGTGGGCGGGCGTGCTGACGTGGAGGGTGGGGCTGTTCGCCGCACTGACGGCCAACATGAACCAGTTCCACAAATGGGGGCACGGCACCCGGAAGGAGAACGGCCCGGTCGTGACGTTCCTTCAGGGCATCCGCCTGCTCCAGACGGTCCGCCAGCACTCGCGCCACCATACCGACCCGAAGGATTCCGCCTACTGCGTGGTCACCGATGTCCTCAACCCGGTCTTGGACCGCATCCGGTTCTGGGCCACGCTTGAGTCGTTCATCTGGAAGACCACGGGAATCCGCCGGCGGCCCGACACTTCTGTCCGGGGCCAAGGGCCGGCCCCGCAATGGGTCTCCCAGATTGCGACGCACAGGAACTGACCATGAGACCGACCCGCAACTACCCGCTCCTGCTGATCAGCCAGTTCCTCGGGGCTTTCGGCGACAACGCCATCCTCGCTGTCATCGTCGGCCAGCTCACCTTGATGCAGAAGGCCGGCCAGATCACCCAGGAAGAGCTGCGCCAGCGGGGCACGATCTACACGAGCATCCTGTTCATCCCGTACGTGCTGCTCGCGCCGCTCGCCGGCTATCTCAACGACCGCCATGCCAAGACGTCGTGGTTGCGCGGCGGCAACCTGCTCAAGCTGCTCGGCACGTTGGTATGCGGCCTCAGCATCTGGTTCGGCTACTCGTGGCAGGCGGTCGGGTATTTCATCGTGGGAATCGGATCCACGTTCTACGGACCGGCCAAATACGGGATCCTTCCGGAGATCCTGCCGCGTGAGCGTCTGGTGAAGGCCAACGGCACGGTCGAGCTGCTCACGTTGCTGGCGATCCTCTTCGGGGCCATCGGTGGCGCGCTCATCGTGGACCGCCTGTCGCTGACCGCTTGCTACGGGGTGCTGATCGGCATCTTCGCCGCGTCGTTCGCGTTGAATCTCCTCATGACTCCGACGCAGGCCAATCCGGATGTCGAGCTTCGCGAGAGCATCGGCGAGTTCTTCGGGCATTTCCGCGGATTGCTCACCGCGGCGAGGCTCGGGAAGGTGCTGCTCGGGACCGCGCTCTTCTGGGTCTGCGGCGCGGCGATGAAGATCAATTTCCAGCCCTGGGGCCTCGATGTGCTCAAGCTGCCGGACAACACGCAGATCGCCCTGCTCGGTCTCTGGCTCAGCGTCGGCGTCATGGCCGGGAGCATCGCGGCCGGCATGCTCTACAAGGTCGGCGACCTTCGGCACACGCGCCCTGCGGGCTTCGCGTTGGCGGGTTTCTTGGCGCTCCTGTTCGCGGTGGAACCGCTCGGACTCGGCGCGCTCGGCCGGACGGCCATCGAGTCGACGGGCCCGGCCGGGACCAGGACCGTGGTGCTGGCGGTGTTGCCGGCGGTGATGTTGCTGCTCGTCGCCTCGGGTGTGGCGGCGGGATTGTTCCTCATCCCGCTCAACGCGGCGCTCCAGGCCGAATCGGATCCGCAGAAGCTGGGCAAGACGATCGCCGTGCAGAACTTCTGCGACAACTGCGGCATGATCCTCGCCGGCCTGCTGGTCTTCGCCTGCGTGAAGGCGCATCTCTCCGCGTCCCAGGTCTTCCTCGTGCTCGCCGTGCTGGTGGTCGTGGTGGTGGCATGGCTGAGGATCCCGACGAAGAAGAGCGTGGCCTGATATCGGGCCGATGCCTCCCGCTTCCCTCATCTCCGAGATCCTGCCCGGCGTGCATCGCTGGTCGGCCTTCTCGCCGGAGCACAAGGTCGAGCTGACCTCCCACTCGGTCTGGGACGGCCGCTCATTGCTCGTCTTCGATCCGATCCCGCTCACGGCCGAGGTCTCGGACTGGTTCCCGATGCCCTGCGCGCCCGATGCCGTCGTGCTCACCAACGAGAACCATGAGCGCGACGCGATGCATTGGCGGGAACGGTATCCGCTCGCCATCTGGGCCGCGCCCGAGGCGCTGCTCTCCCTCTCCGGTGTGCGGAGATGGGATGCGACGCGGCCGCCGTTCGCCGGTTGGGAGATCGTTCCATTGCCCGGCGGCGCCGGCGGTGAGACGGCGTGGTTCCATGCCGGGAAGTCGTTGGTGGTCTTCGGGGACGCGGTGGTGAACCTGCCAGGTCGGGGACTCGAGGTGCTGCCGGCGAAGTATTGCCGCGATCAGCCGATGCTCCGCGCGTCGCTCAGGAATCTTGTCCAACGGCCGTTCGAGAACGCGGTGTTCGCGCACGGTGATCCGCTGCTCGGCGAAGCGTCGTCCCGCATCGCAGCGATGCTGTGAAACGATGAGCACTGAGCCGCCTGCCGCGGGCGTGATGCTCGCAGCGCGAGCATCGCAACCTCAGGACGGGGATGCTCGCAGCGCGAGCATGGCCACCATCGGACCGCCCGCTGGACGCGGGCTATTTTGTCGCAGCGCGACAAAACCACCGCGTTGGAAAACCGCGGTGGAACGGCTCGCGCTGCGAGCCGTGGTCTGGATGGTAGGGACGGACTGCCGCCCGTCCGTGGCTTCTCCCCGCGTCAGCGGCATCGGCACCACGCCGAGGCGAGCCGCGGCCAACCATCGCTCTGCGCCTCGCTCAGAGCCTTGGTCCCTCACCCTCTCCTGAGACAACGGCCTCGCTTCCGTTCCCGAACCCGCCGAGATGGCAGGCGTCTTCGGGCTCGGCCTCCTGGCCGTCGCCGCTTGGCGCCGGTGGAAAGACTGAACCGACTGCCGCGGGCGGGTTGCTCGCAGCGCGAGCTTCGCTACCTCGGGGACGGGGTTGCTCGCTGCGCGAGCAATGCTACCTCGGGGACGGGGTTGCTCGCAGCGCGAGCATTGCCACCATCGGACCGCCCGCTGGACGCGGGCTGTTTTGTCGCAGCGCGACAAAACCCACCGCGTTGGAAATCCGCGGTAGAACGGCTCGCGCTGCGAGCCGTGGTCCGGATGGCAGTCGTCGCCTTCTGGCGTGGACGGAAACTGAGGCGGCGAGGGGTGCGGAAGTCGGTCGGCGAGGCGTCGACTGTCCCCCGAGGTGTCTTTCGTTTCGGGGCACACCGGTCGACTGGGAAACGTCGGGTGGCGCGGATGGGCATGGATGTCCGGACCAACTCCGATGCTGGACGGCCGGGCCTCGACCGGACATCGAGCTTGCGCGGCCGAGCCGGATCCAACATCAACCTCGTCATGCAACCGAGCGACATCGCCATCCCGACGCTGCCCAGCCGGTCAGTCGAAGCCACGCTGGAGTTCTACCGCAAGCTGGGCTTCGACGGCAAGATCTGGGGCGCACCCTATCAGTACGCCATCCTGACCCGCGGCACATTGGAGATCCACTTCTTCACCCACAGCACGCTGTTGCCCGAGGAGTCATCGGCCGGGTGCTACCTCCGCGTCGCGGATGTGGATGGTCTCCACCGCGCGTTCGCCGCGGCGCAGCTCCCGGGGAAGGGGGTCCCGCGGATGGACGCCCCCGAGGACAAGCCGTGGGGCATGAGGGAATTCGCCGTCGTCGATCCTGACGGAAACCTTCTGCGCATCGGGCGGAGGCTCGAGCGCTGACGCCTGCCGAGATCAAGACTCGACCGCAGCAGTTCCAAGCAGAGTTGAACGATGACCCCGTATCGAAGCGAGAAAGGCATCCGAATCATCGTGATCGCGGCCGCTGTTTGCTTGGTGGTCCTCGTCGTGCTCCTCCTGCCCAAGCGGAACGCGCTGACGCTTGCGGCACCGCCCGCGACGTTGTCCTTCGCCGGGCTCTCGAACATGCCTCCGTTCGGGACCATGACAGCTTTCCGTTTCAGCAACTCCAGCCCGACCACCCTTATGTTCGGCCCCAAAGTGGTCCGGTATCGTGACCAAGAACGGACGGTCAGTATCCCCGTCTCAGGGATCGTGCAATGCAACGGTGAGCTCCCGCCCGGCGGGTCCTACGTCTTCTATATCCCCGCGATCGTGACCAACGGATCGCTCGAGGTCGGCCTCGAATGTCGGGGAAAGGCGCCTCCCGGAAGCTTCGGCGACACCTTGGATCGTTGGATCAAGAAGGTCGACGGTAGGACGGGCGTGTGGCTCGGGGACCATTACTCCGGCGTCATCACCGAGGCGGGCCGGTACCGGTCCCCGGGAAGACCGGCGGAGGGAGGAGTCGACGCCGTCCG
Source organism: Verrucomicrobiota bacterium (assembly GCA_031384285.1). Lineage (GTDB taxonomy): Bacteria > Verrucomicrobiota > Verrucomicrobiia > Limisphaerales > UBA9464 > CAIVQB01. The sequence goes on along the minus strand of JANNAJ010000452.1, from coordinate 8,952 downwards.
GTGAACCCGCACGGTGCCGGCCGGCTCATCTCACTGCACCGCGGTGAGGGTCAGGGTGTGGGCCACGGGAACGCGCGCTTTGAGGATGGCGGCCGCGAGCGGGGCGCGAGTTTTCTCGGTGAGGGCGACGGTCGCCTTCATGTCGATCTTGCCTTCTTCGCCGTGGAAGAGGGTCTTGATCTGACGTGTCTCGTAGTTCTGCTTCTTCGCCACCGCTTCATCGACCGCCTTGAACGCGGCGTCGAACGGCGTCTTCGCGAACTCGGCGGGCAGGTTGATCCCGGCCGCGAGCTGGTCCGCCCCGAAGGTCTTCGAGCCGCCGGCCCAAGTCACCGAGCAGCCCTTCGCCGGCGCGTTCTTCACGACGAGGCGCAGGCGGTTGAAGCGGTCGTTGAAATCGGTCAACGCCATGCCCGAGCGGACGGAGTTGTCGTCCTTGAGCTCGCCGGGCGCCGCGCAGAAGGGATAACGCGTGCTCTTCAGCGACAGCTCGCCGCCTTTGAAGGACACGACCTCGTGGCCGGCGGTGGCCGACGCCTTGCCCGTGGCGAGGTCGACGGTGAACGCGCCGAGGTCGCCGTCGAACCCGAGCGACCGGAGGAAGGCGGTGGCCATGACCACGTGGCCGGCCCATCCCGGATGCACCGCGTCCTTGCCGGCGATGGCGTATTCGGCGCCGAACTGGTTGGTGGCCTTCCATCCGAGGGTGAGCATGGGCCAGAAGACATCCGCGAAGGCGACCTGCTCCTGCCGGGCCAGTTCGATGTCGATGTCCCGGAGCTCGCAGAGGTTGAGGTTCATCTCCTCCGAGCCGGCCTTGCTCCACGGCACCTTCGGCCCGACGCATCCGGGCGAACCGAGCACGAAGCGCGCGCCGGCCGCCTTGAAGGCGCGGACGATGGCGAGCTGGTTCTCGCGGTACCAAGCGCCGTTCTTCGGGTCGTAGGCGGTGTAGCGGTGGTCGTTCATGCCGTAGCACGTCGTCGCGATGGTCGGCTTGAAGCGCAGCGCGTCGGCGGCCATGCGGCCCTTGAAACCCTCGGCCGTCTCGCCGCCCCAGCCATACTGCCGGACCGTCACGCCGAGCTGCGGCGCACAGGCGGTGAGGTACGTTTCGATGATCCGTGAGTACATCTTCTGCTCGGTGATCGAGTCGCCGATGATCGCCAAGCGGTCGCCCTTCTTGAGCAGCAGCCCGGCCGGTGCCGGCGCTTTCTTCGGATGGAACTTGGCGAACGCCACCTCGTCCGGCCGCGCCTCGAAGTCTTGGGCGAGGACGGCGGTGGCGATGGATGCGAGCAGCGAAGTGGCGAGAAGGATGCGCATGGCGTGGAGTACGGTTCGACGGTGGGCCGGTGTCGCGCGACGGGTCAAGCGCGGGAGTATTCCGGTGTGTGATCGGACGTCTCCGCCTATCCTGGACGCAACCGGGGCCATCGCGGGCATTGACGTCCGCTCGGGCCGAGGTCGAACCTGTCGCCCATGCATCCCCGTCTTCTCCTCGCCGGATTGGCGTTCTTCGCTGCGTTGCCAGCATCCGCCGCCGCACCGGAGCTCGCCGGCATCGGCGCGGCGATGGAGGCCATGGTCGCGAAGCACGAGGTCGCCGGTGCAGTGACCATGGTGGTCGACAAGGACAGGGTGCTGCATCTCGGCACCACGGGTCTCGCGGACATCGGCACGGGCCGGAAGATGGCGCCCGACACGATGTTCTGGATCGCCTCGATGACCAAGCCGGTCACCGCCACCGCGATCCTGATGCTCCAGGACGAGGGCAAGCTCAAGGTCTCCGATCCGGTCGCCAAGTACCTGCCGAAGTTCGCCGACCTGAAGACGCCTTCCGGCAAGCCCGCCGACCTCACCATCGCGCAGGTCCTCACCCACACCTCCGGTCTCGGCGAAGCCGCGGGCCCCGGTGCGCAGAAGGCCCGGACGCTCGCGGAACTCGTCCCGTTCTGGCTCGCCGCGCCGATGCAGTACGAGCCCGGCGAGAAATGGCGCTACACGCAGAGCGGCATCAACGCGGCCGCGCGGATCGTCGAGGTCGTGAGCGGCATGAGCTTCGACGTCTTCCTCAAGAAACGCCTCTTCGGCCCGTTGGGCATGAAGGACACGACCTTCTACCCCGACCCTCCGCACCGGCTCCGCATGGCGACGGCCTACGCCTTGGACAAGGACGGCGCACATCTGGAGGCCGTGCCGCCGCGGCCGGAGTTCGGTCCGCGGGACCGTCCACCGCAGGGCAACGGCGGGCTCTACTCCACGGCGGTGGACTACGCGCGTTTCTGCCAGATGCTGATCAACGGCGGCTCGTTCGGCGGGCACCGCTATCTCAGCGCGGCAGCGATGAAGTTCCTCTCGACGCCCCAGACCGGCGACCTGCCGACGGGATTCTTCCAAGGCGGGACCTTCGGCCAGCACGGCATGGATTACGGCTGGGGGCTCGGCACCTGCGTGCTGCGGCATCCGCACGAAGGCGTCGCGGCGATGCTCTCGCCCGGCAGCTTCGGCCATGGCGGCGCGTGGGGCACGCAGGCGTGGATCGATCCGGTCAAAGGTGTGGCCTACGTGCTGATGGTCCAGAGATCGAACTTCCCGAACAGCGACGCCAGCGAGGTCCGACGCGCCTTCCAGCAAGCCGCCTCGGACGCGCTCGCGAAGCGGTGAAGCGGACCTGCCCGTCGGCTCACCGCGTGATGGGCTGCGAGATGCGCAGATAGGCGAACAGGTCGCGGAGTTGTTGGTCCGCGAGGCCGTCGAGCAGGCCCGACGGCATGAGGCTCCGGCCGAGCGGCCTCATCTCGGCGATGTCCACGGCGCGCAGCGTCACGTTCTCGCCGTCGAGGCCGCGGAGCACCGTGACCTGGTTGTCGCGGTCCACGAAGAAGCCGCTGAGCGTGCGGCCGTCCCGGGTCTCGACCGTGTGGCACTGGAAGCCTTCGCGTATCTCCGCGTCCGGATCGACGATGCTCGGCAGCAGCGTCGCCAGGTTGTCGCGTTGGTACGGCGTGAGGTCGGGGCCGACGGAGCCGCCCTTGAAGAAGAGCTTGTGGCAACCGGCGCACCGCTCCAGGAACGTCGCCTCGCCCGCGTAGGGGTCACCGGGCGCGCGGCGCAGGATGGCGCTGATCTCCTCGACGCGCCGGCGCGCATCCCCGGTCAACGTCGGCGTCGCAGGGAACAGGCGCTCGGCGAGCCCGGCCACGGTCTTGTCCTTGCTCGAGCGGAGTCGGTCGGCGACGTCCTTCGGCACCGTCCCGGACGGCACCTTCGCATCGCGCACGGCTTCGAGCAGACGAACGCTCCATGCGACGCGGCTGGCGAGGAGCGTCGCTGCCGCGGTCCGCGTCTCGCCGACGAGCCCGGGCAACATCGTCAAGGCCTTCGAGCCGACGCGGGGCTCGTCATACGAGGACAGCGAGGCGAACGCGGCTTTGCGCAGCGGTGTCGCGGTGGTGTCGGCAGACGCGATCGACAAGAGGGCGTCCACCGCTTCGGGCCGCTGCGTCTCGCCGAACGTGCGCACCAGAACCAGTCGTTCGTCGGCGGGCGCTCCGGCGTCCTGCATGCGGCGCAACGCTTCGGCGACGGCGTCGGCGTCGCCCTGCCGCAATCGGAAGGCCAGCGGCGTCCGTCCGGCGCCCGCTATGGCGACGGCGAGTTCGTCGGGCAGCCCGGTCATCGCGCGACCGCGGTAGGCTTCCTCGAAGCCCTTCATCAGCTGCGCGGCGTAGCGTGGCGAAGGCGCCTGCCTGAAGAGCTGGGCGCAATGGAGCAGGTCCGCGCGCCTGCCCTCGACGGCGAAGCGCCGGGCCAACCGCGGCAGCAGATGCTGGAAGACCATGGGTCTGTCCCAGAGCGCGGGCTCCCGGAGCAGGGCGAGGACCTCGTCGGCCGCGGCGGGCAGGTGCGCCTCGAAGACCCACCAGCAGAGCAGGGGGATGTACGGATCACTGGCGGCCTCGTCGTGAGCGAGCACGGCGGCGATGAGCGGCAGGGCCTGCGATGCTTCGAGCCGGCGCGCGGTGGAGGCGACTTGCGACAGCACTTCGGCGTCGGCCTCGGATCCGGCCTGCGCGACCAACGCGGCGTGGAGCGCGGCGGGCATCGTGCCGGGCTCCGGCCCTCGCGCGTGGCGCCCGGTACCCAGGTTGCGCTGGAGTCCCCGCTCATCGCCGAGCAGCCGCGCCGTCCACATCCGGACGGGCGCGTACGGATGCGCCAAGCCAGCGAGCGCCGTCGCTTCGTCGAGCCCGGCGGACTGGTGCAGGGCCCAGAGCGCGCCGAGCGCGCCGAGGCCGCGGTCGCGGGCGATGAGTTCCTTCAATGGCGCCGCTGCCTCCGGGTCCTTGCGTTCGCCGAGCAGTTGCACCGCGGTCGAGCGGTGCCATCGGTCCGGATGCGTCAGCAGCGCGACGAGCCGGGCGGTGGACTTGTGCGCGAGGTCGTTGTCCTTCTCGAGGACGGAGTCCTTGCCTCGCAGGCGGTAGATGCGGCCGGAGGTCGGGTCGATCTGGTTCTGATAGTGCTGTCCGTGCGCGATGTAGAACTCGCACATGTCGCTGACGAAGAGCGATCCGTCGGGCGCGTTGGCGATGTAGAGCGGCCGGAAGGTCTCGTCGTCGCTGCGCACCGCGGGCGCCCGGTCCACGGTCTCGAAGGTGGATCCGCGGAGCCGGCGTTCGCTGGTGAGCACGATGTTGTGCAGCGGATCGAGCGAGAAGAGCAGTCCTTGGTACGCCGCGGGGATGGCGGTGCCGCCGGCGGTCGCGCCGAAGTGGGTGAAGCGGACCGCGTCGTCCGACGTGCGCATCATCGGCAGCTCGCCGAAGGCGTACGGATCGCGCGCGGGACCGAATTTCCCGGGATCCAGGCCCTGCATCGGGAAGAAGCCGCCCTGGACGAAATGCCATCCGCGGGTGCCGCCGCCGTTGTGTCCGGTGTGCAGGCGGCCCTGGTCATCGAGCCCGAGCCCGAAGGTGTTCCCGCCGCCTTCCGCGAAGATCTCGAACGCCCGCGTGTCCGGATGATATCGCCACACCATGCAGCCTTCGAAGTAGACGCCGGGCGAATCCGCCGGATCGAGCCCGGGCCGGACGACGCGGCACGAGGTGGTGCTGCCTTGGCCGCCGTAGAGCCAGCCGTCCGGTCCCCACAGGAGGCCGTTGGCGACGGAATGCGTGTCCTCGAACCCGAAGCCCGCGAGCCGGACCTCGGGCGGTCCGTCCGGCACGTCGTCGCCGTCGCGGTCGGGGTAGAAGAGCAGGTAGGGCGTGTGCATCACCCACACGCCGCCGCGGCCGACGACCTCGGAGTTGGCCATGTTGAGCCCGTCGAGGAAGACCTTGTGCCGGTCGTACACGCCGTCGCCGTCGGTGTCCTCGTGGACCGAGATGATGTCCGCGCCGCGGTCGTGGCTGGGCGGGGCCGGCGGCACCTTGTCGTAGTGGGCGCGATAATATTTGTCGCGGCTGAGCATCTTCAGGCCGGCGGGGTAGGGGTATTGACGATACTGGGCGACCCAGAGGCGGCCGCGTCCGTCGAAGCTGAAGTGGGTCGGTTGCGCCACCAACGGCTCGCTCAGCAAGAGGTCGGTCGCGAGGTCGGGGGCGGGCCGCATCTTGGCGGCGGATTCAATGGGTGGGAGCTTGGGTCCGTGGACCTGCTCGGCGCGTCCGAGAACGCGGCTGGATTCCTTGAACTGGTCGAACGTCGCCGTCGCCGGCCGCTCCTTGAGCGCGCCACCGGGCGTGTAAGCGTCGCCTGCGCGGGATTGCCACGGTCCGGCCAGCACGGCTTCCAGAAAGTAATCCATGATGAACGGCGCGTCGCCCAGGAAACCGCCCGGCCCGGCGCCCGGCGGCTGGTGGATCCGGATGGCGATCTCGTTCCATCCGCCTTTCATCAGGGTACCGACCGGGACCTTGTGGCGGTGGACGGCATCGGCTCCGCTGCGGAACGCAGGCGGGAAGGAGCCGCCGGTCCCGATCCTCTTGCCGTTCACCCACACCTCATGCGCGCCGGCGAGGTCGCGGATGTTCACGCCGACCGACTCCTCGAACAGGTTCCGCTCATGCTTGGAGAAATACGAGTCGGGCACCTTCACCCAGGCCCGGTACCAAGCGGTCCCGGTGGCGGGCATCGGACCGGGCACGACGACGGCTTTCCATGGCGCTCGATCCCCGGGCGCGTCCGCGGCGATGGCGATCGCGAAGGCGATCCAAGTACCTACGAGGCCGGCGAACGTCCGGGCGATGAGGTGCATGCGCCGCACAGTGTCCAACGCGGGCGGCGTTGGCAGCACTTTTGGCGGCGGCCCGGACGGGACCGCCCAAGCGGACGGGAACTCACTGCAGACCGGTGCCGAACTGCATGCCGTTGGCCCCGGTCGTGTCTTCGGTGGGGAACCAGAAGCGCTTGAGCTTCTCCATCGCGATGCTCTGGCGCTGGCGGACCTTCTCGACGTGCAGGTCGCCCATCAGGTAATGGCCGCGACCGTTGTGCCGCAGCGACAGCGTGTGCGAACCGAAGGTCGGACCGGCCTGGCCCGAGTAGTCGTTGGTGGCCATCAGCGCCTCCATATAGATCATGGTGGAGGTCGGGCTGACGAAGGCGGCGATGTCGGACACGTGGCACAGGCCGCAGTTCATCGCGAAGCTATAATCGCGTCTGCCCGGCTTCGCGCCGAAGCCGCCGGTCGCGGGCACGACGATGCGCCTGCGCGAAGCGAGCTCCTGCCGGTCGGTCGGGCAGAGGTAGACATCGCGCGATCTGAGATAGGGGAAAAGCGTCCCGGTGGAGAGGTCGCCGGGACGTTTGCAGAGCCAATCGCGGAACGACGGCATCTTGCCCGCGAAATCGAAAGAATAGGTCATCGAAGCCAATCCCATCTGCCGGACGTTGCTGGCGCAGACCGCGGCGCGGCCCGATTCGCGCGCTTTGGCCAGTGCCGGCAGCAGCAACCCGGCGAGGATCGCGATGATGGCGATGACCACGAGCAGCTCGATCAAGGTGAAGGCGCGCTCCTGCCCGGATCCGTCCGGCGGCTCGACGGCAGGCCGGGACGGCGACGGTCCAAGGGGAATCATCCCGGCATCTAGTTTCCCGGCGACCGGGGTGGCAAGCACGGATCCGGAGCGCCTACTTCGCGCTGAAGGTGAACACCGCGCTCTCCTTCATCGGCTTCCCGGGCCGGACCACGATCGACGGGAAGTTCCCGTGATGGATCGAGTCCGGATAGTGCTGGGTCTCCAGGCAGACGGCGGTGTGGGCGAGGTGGTTGCCGGTGTAGAGCTGGATGGCGGGCTGGGTGGTCCGCACCTCCATCGTGCGGCCGCTCTTCGGTTCAACCAGCCGGGCGGCGAGTTTCAGCGCCTTCGATCCGCCGAGGATGAAATTGTGGTCGTAGCCGTTGAGCGCCGGTTTCAACTGCTCGATGCGGTCGCCGATGACCGTCGGCTTGCTGAAGTCCATGGGCGTGCCCTTGAGCGCGCGGATCTCGCCGGTGGGGATGAGGTCGGCATCGGCGGGCGTGTACTCGGTGGACGGAATCTGGAGGATGTTGCCGAGGCAGCTGCCGCCGCCGGCGAGGTTGAAGTAGGCGTGGTTGGTCAGGTTGACGATGGTGGCCTTGTCGGTCTCGGCCTCGTAGTCGATGCGGAGCGCGTTGTTGTCGGAAAGCGTGTAGGTGACCGACGTCTTCAGGTTGCCCGGGAAGCCTTCTTCGCCGTCCTTGCTCAGGTACGTGAGCGTCACCGACGAGCTGCCCGCCTTCTCGGAGACCGCCCCGATCGTCCACACCACCTGCGCGAAGCCTTTGTTGCCGCCGTGGATCGAGTTCTTCCCGGAGTTCGCGGCGAGTTTGTAGGTCTTGCCGTCGAGGTCGAAGCTGGCGCCGGCGATGCGGTTGGCCACGCGGCCGATGACCGCCGCCGCGCCGCCGAAGCCGTTCTCGTAGCCCCCGATGCTGCCCGTCGAGAGCACGACGTTGGTGAAGCGGCCGTCCCGGTCCGGCGCCTGGAGGTCCTTGATGATCGCGCCGTAGGTGATGATCGTGGCGCTCATGCCCTTGGAGTTCCGGAGGGTGACGGACTTCACGGGGGTGCCATCCTTGGTCGTGCCGAAATCGGAGCGCTCGACCCGCGTCAATGGCGCGGCATCCGCGGAAAGAAGGAGACCGGCGGCGAGCGATGCCGCGATGGCGAGGCGATAGGCGGAGGTGTGCATGGCCGCGTCGTAACGGTTCCGGATCCGGGCCGCGAGAGAGAAACGCGGAGGCGATTCCGCGGGCGTCGCTTGCGGCCGCGATGGCACGGAGTCCCGCGTCCTCTAAAAAATGCGATGCACCATCTCTGGCTTTGGCCGCTTGGCCTTTTCACGCTTTCATGTCCACCTGAACGCGCTTCATCCCGCCATGATCTCCCGGACGCGAACATTCCTCTGCCGCACGGCTCTCGTGCTCGCCCTGGTGTCGTCGGATGTCGTTGCTTGGGCGGCGGCGGGCAAGAGCTACGGCGCGGAGCTCTGGTGGTCGCTGCGGCCGGTCGAGCGTCCTGCGGTCCCGGAAGCCGATGTCGCCGACGTCGGCGTCAACCCGATCGACCGGTTCCTCGCGGCGTCCCGCCGCGCGAAGGGCGTCCGCGCGGTCGGACCGGCGGACCGGTCCACGCTGTTGCGCCGGGTGCATCTGGATCTGGTCGGGCTCCCGCCGACGCCGGCGGAGCAGGAGGCCTTCGCGGTAGACGGTTCGCCCGATGCGTACGAGAAGGTGGTGGACCGACTGCTCGCGAGCGAACAGCACGCGGTCCGCTACGCGCGGCATTGGCTCGATGTGCTGCGCTACGCCGATTCGGACGAGCGGATGACCGCCGCTCCCGGCATCCATCTGTGGCGCGACTGGGTGATCCAAGCGCTGCACGACGATCTGCCGTACGACCAGTTCGTGCAGGTCCA
>JANNAJ010000360.1:0-1805 GCA_031384285.1 Verrucomicrobiota bacterium | reverse complement strand
CGTTGATCCCGGCAGCGAAGGAACGCGGCCTCCGGTCCATCATCGCGGCGATCGACGCGCAGAACGAGGCGAGCATCCGGCTCCACGCGAGGTTCGGTTTCGAGCACGTCGGGCTCTTCAAGGAGGTCGGCTTCAAGTTCGACCGCTGGCTCGACGTCGCCTACATGGAGCGCCGCGTGTAGGAGCGGCGGGCCCTTCACCGCCGAAAAGCAGACGGCCCGCGCTACCGAGGGGCAGCGCGGGCCGTGGCGGCTCCCACTCCAGCGGACGCTGGCGGAGCGATCGGCGCGGCACCAGCCGCGCGAAGGATCAGGCGTTGTAGGTGCTCGAGCTCACGCGTCCGCCGGTGCCGGTCCAGTTGGTGTGGAAGAACTCGCCGCGGGGCTTGTCGACGCGCTCGTAGGTGTGGGCGCCGAAGTAATCGCGCTGGGCCTGGAGCAGGTTGGCCGGGAGGCGCGGGTTGCGGTAGCCGTCGAAGAACGCGAGCGCGGTGCTGAACGCCGGGACCGGGAGGCCCTTCTTGGCGGCGAGCGCGACCACGTTGCGCCAGCCCTTCTGGGACTTCTTGATCTCGCCGCGGAAATAATCGTCGAGCAGCAGGTTGGCCAGCTTGGGGTTCTTGTCGTAGGCCTCCTTGATCTTGCCGAGGAAGCGGGAGCGGATGATGCAGCCGCCGCGCCACATGAGGGCGATGCCGCCGTAGTTGAGCGCCCAGCCGTACTCCTTGGCCGCGGCGCGGAGCAGCATGTAGCCCTGCGCGTAGCTGACGATCTTCGAGGCGTAGAGAGCGCTCATGATGTCGCCGATGAGCGCCTTCTTCTTCGCGGGGTCGCTCGCCTGCGACATGGCGGCGCGCGGGCCTTTGAGCTTGCGGGCGGCCTTCACGCGCTCGTCCTTCATCGCGCTGACGCAGCGGGAGAAGACGGCCTCGGCGATGAGCGTGACCGGTTGGGCCAGGTTGGCGGAATCGATGACGGTCCACTTGCCGGTGCCCTTCTGGCCGGCGGTGTCGAGGATCTTGTCGACGAGCGGCGAGCCGTCCTCGTCCTTCTTCGCGAGGATGTTGGCGGTGATCTCGATGAGGAAGCTGTCGAGCTCGCCGGCGTTCCATTCCTTGAACACGCCGGCGATCTCGTCGGCGCCCATGCCCAGGCCGTCGCGCATCAGGCTGTAGGCCTCGCAGATGAGCTGCATGTCGCCGTACTCGATGCCGTTGTGGACCATCTTCACGTAGTGCCCGGAGCCGCCGTTGCCGACCCAGTCGCAGCACGGGGTGCCGCCGTCGACCTTCGCCGAGATGCCCTGGAAGATGTCCTTCACGAACGGCCAGGCCGAGGCGCTGCCGCCGGGCATGATGCTGGGACCGAACCGGGCGCCCTCCTCGCCGCCGGAGACACCGGTGCCCACGTAGAGCAGGCCCTTCGCCTCGAGCTCCTTCACGCGGCGCTCGGAATCGCCGTAGAGCGAGTTGCCGCCGTCGATGATGATGTCGCCGGGCTCGAGGAACGGGACGATCTGGGCGATGAAATCATCGACCGCGCTGCCGGCCTTGACCATGCACATGACCCGGCGGGGGCGCTTGAGCTTGGAGACCATCTCCTCGATGGAATGCGCGCCGATGACCTTGGTGCCCTTGGCCTCGTGCGCCAGGAATTCGTCCACCTTCGAGGTGGTGCGGTTGTAGGCCACGACGGTGAAGCCGTGGTCGTTCATGTTCAGCACGAGGTTCTGGCCCATGACCGCGAGGCCGATGAGCGCGATGTCGCCGGTAGGATTCATTTAGGATGCAGGAAAGATTTTCGGGA
>JANNAJ010000353.1:0-1529 GCA_031384285.1 Verrucomicrobiota bacterium | reverse complement strand
TCGATCTTCCGGAAGACCATCTCCATCATGATGGTCTGCGGGCACGTCCAGCCGCACCACAGCCGGCCGAACGCCGTCGTGAAGATCATGATGCCGGCGAAGAACGTCAGCATCGCGACCGCGAAGATGATGCCGTCCTCCGGCCAGAAGATGTGGCCGAGGATGGCGAACCGCCGCTCCACGATGTTGAACATCAGGAGCGGGTTGCCGTTGATCCGGATGAACGGGCCCGCGAACATCCCGCCGATGAGCGCCCAGCTCATCCAGGTCCGCCATCGATACCATTTCCCGGCGGGCTGCTTGGCGTAGACCCAACGGCGGCGGCCGTCCTTGTGGGCGGTCGCGAGATGCTCGCGGAAGTCCTGCCAGTTCACCTCGCGGGCCGCGGTCTGCGGGCCGGTCGGGCCGGGTCGTTCGACGGGCTCGCTCACTCGAACACCTCGGTCGAGACCGGGGCCTGGTCCTCGCGGATCTTGGGGTTGGGCGGATGGGTGCCGCGCAACGTGAAGATGTAGCTGGCCACGGCGTGGATGTCGGACGGCGTCAGCACGCCCTTCCAGGTGAGCATGCCCTTCTCGGGCACGCCGGTGATGACGATCTTCAGGTTGTCGCCGAACTTGTCGCCGTGGATCCAGTAGTCGTCGCAGAGGTTCGGGCCGACCAACCCGCCGCCGTCGTTGCGGTGGCAGGGCGCACAGTAGGTCGTGAACACCTGGCCGCCTTTCGCGAGCACGACCAGGTCCCTCGACGGCTCCAGCGATCCGAGCGTCGACTCGAACTTCTGCTGCGCGGCGTCCTTGATGGCGTCGCCGAGGGTCATCTCCTTGGTGTAGGCGGCGATCTGGAGGTCGCCTTTGCCGAGCACGTGGTAGTAGCCCATGTAGAGCACGGCGAAGAGCGTGCAGAGGTAGAACAGCCACACCCACCAGCGGGGCAGGTTGTTGTCGAGCTCCTGGATGCCGTCGTATTCGTGGTCGAGCAGCAACGGGTCCTGTTCCTGCTTCCGGTCCTTGGGGTCATTCATGGCGGGGTTCTCCTTCGCTGGAGTTGAGGGCGCGGTCGTCGGCGAGGGGCAGGGCCCCCATCGCGTCCATCAGGGACTTCCGTTGGGCGAAGGTCCAGATGAGCGCGCCGATGAAGACGGCGAAGAAGAGGCAGACCGAGATGACGCCGTAGAGTCCGACGCCGCCGAGGTCGCTGAGAACGTTCTTGATCATGACGGGTCAGCGGCTGGGGTCGAGGTTGGAGACGATCGCGGGAGCGGAGGCCGGCTGGGCCTCCGCGGTCTTGGGCGCGGTCTTGATGTCGGTGCCGAGACGTTGCAGGTAGGCGATGAGGCCGATGATCTCGGAATCCGGCGGCGCGTTGCTGATCGAGCCGATGCGGAGGTTGGCGACGATCTTCTTCGCCTGCGCGGCGAGGTCCTTCTGGGCCGGACCGTTCTCGAAGCCGGCGGGATAGGGCACGCCGATCTTGCGCAGCGCGGAGAGGCGGGACGGGAGCGCGTTGGTCGCCAGGCTCTGGGTCAG
>JANNAJ010000347.1:0-8536 GCA_031384285.1 Verrucomicrobiota bacterium | reverse complement strand
CGGCGCAGACGCTCAAGTGGGAGGAAGGAATGCGCGGCGCCCCACTCCTCGACTTCGCCCTCCACCACCTCACCCTGGGCCGCGCCGCGCTCTACGAAATCATCTTGGGAGGGCGCGGTTCCACCCGCGCCCCGATTTCTTCCCCGGCCGCCCGGGATTTCACGGCCGGCGTGGAAGCCGGCCCTCCCGATGTCCGCCTCGTCACCTCGGCGGCTACGGAACTGGACGCCGCCGTCTCCGGCCTCCGCCGCGCCGGCACGGCGCACTGGATTCCCGCCGCCCTCCTCACCCGCGCCTGGCAGCGGAGCCTCGCCGGCGCCCTGACTTTCGCGCAAGCCGGCCCCGACAGCGCGCAGAGCGACCTGGACGAAGCCTGGGAAATCGCCGAGCGCGGCCCCATGCCGCTCTTCCTGGCCGACATCCACCTGTATCGGGCGAGGTTGTTTGGGAGGAAGGCGGGAGTGATCAGTGATCCGTCTTCAGTGGACAGCGGGAAGAAGTATCCGTGGGAATCGCCCGCCGCCGATCTCGCCGCCGCCGAGCAAATCATTCTCCACGAAACCACCTACAAGAAACCTGACGGCCTAGTGATTCGAGCGCGCTACCACCGCCGCGACCAAGAACTCGCCGACGCCAAGCAGGCCATTCTCGGCACGTAGTCGCTTGCGTCTTGGAGTGCGATGGCTTGCCACCGCTTTCGACCGCCAGGCACGGCGACGAACGGTGTTGCGCCTCGCCGGTTCGGGCATCCCGCCCAAAGCGGTAGCTCCGCTCTGCTCCGCGACCGCTCCAAGACGCTGGCGCGACTTCCGACCGCTCCGTTCACCGGCTACCGCAACTCACCGCAGGATCTCGCCCTGGGTCACATCGCCCGGCACGTCGAGCAAACGGAGCGGGTTGCCCGGCAGCTCGGTCTCGCGCAGCTCCCGGACTACTTTTGTCGGCGCGTCGAGATCGATGGCCTGGTGGCCTTCGCCGGTGCGACCGGCGCCGTGTCGGAGATTGCCTGCGGCGCGGTGTCGGGTAGGGTCCGGGCCGCACCAGCAGACGAGCAATCCACACACGATCCTATGGCACTACGACTTGGCGACATCGCACCCGACTTCACGGCGGAGACCACCGAAGGCACGATCACCTTCCATCAGTGGCTCGGCACCTCGTGGGGCATCCTCTTCTCCCACCCGGCGGACTACACGCCGGTCTGCACGACCGAGCTCGGCGCGACCGCCAAGCTGAAGGCCGAGTTCGCCAAGCGGAACGTCAAGGTCGCCGCCGTCAGCGTGGACGACATCGCCTCGCACCGCGGTTGGGTCGGCGACATCAACGAGACGCAGGGCACCACCGTCGATTTCCCCATCATCGCCGATCCGCAGAAGGTCGTCGCGACCGCGTACGACATGATCCATCCGAACGCCGACGACAAGGCGACCGTCCGCTCGGTCTTCGTCATCGGGCCGGACAAGAAGATCAAGCTGACGCTCACCTATCCCGCCTCCACCGGGCGCAATTTCATCGAGCTGCTCCGGGTGATCGATTCCTTGCAGCTCACCGCGAAGCACCGCGTCGCGACCCCGGCCGATTGGAAGGCCGGCGAGGACTGCATCATCACGCCCGCCGTGAAGGACGCCGAGGCCACGACGCTCTTCCCGAAGGGCTTCCGCACCGTGAAGCCGTATCTCCGCTACACCCCGCAGCCGGACCGCTGACCGGGCCACGGCCTGGACCGCCACGGGGAAGGACGCCGTACGATGAAGTCCTTCCCCGTTTTGGTTTTCCAGCGCCATGTACGCGACGCCGCGACCGACATCCGATCGTGACATCGCGGCCGAGGTCCCCGCGATGAAACCGCTTGTCGGACCGTGCCGGCTCACCAACGCTTCGCCCGTGCTAGATACCGTTTCGGGTCCTGCCGGTGCCGCCTCAACCCCTGCGGCGGCGAAACCATCCCGCAAAGGCCGTCCGAAGGCCGCGTCCTCCGCAGCGGCGGCCAGGCCGAAGAACTACGTCCTGGACACCAATGTCCTCATCCACGACCCGGACGCGCTGCTGAATTTCCAGGACAACTCGGTGCTCCTGCCGATCGAGGTGCTGGAGGAGATCGACAAGTTCAAGCGCGAGACCTCCGAGCGCGGCCAGAACGCCCGCACCGTCAGCCGCCTGCTCGACCAGCTCCGCAAGCGCGGATCGTTGAGCGACGGCGTCCCGCTCGAGAACGGCGGCAAGCTGCGGATCATCTTCGGTCCGCAGCTCGGCCTGCCCAGCAACGGCGGATCGTCGGCCGGCAACGGCCACGCGGAAGGCGCGCCGAACGGATCGGTCGACAACCGCATCCTCGCCCTCGCCCTCGCCGTGCGCCGGCGTGAACCGGGCACGCCCACGATCTTGGTCACGAAGGACATCAACCTCCGGCTCAAGGCCGATGTGTACGGTCTTCCCGCCGAGGACTACGAGACCGACCGGGTCAACCTCAAGGACCTCTACACCGGGATGTTCGACCTGGTGGTCTCGGCCGCGAAGCTCACCGAGTTCCGCGCCAACGGAGAGCTGCTGCTGCCGGCCTCGGGACCGAAGCGCGGACCGAACGAGTACTGCACGCTTCTGAGCGACGGGGACCCGAAGCGATCGCTGCTGGCGCGTGTCGATGCCACCGGCAAGAAGCTGGTGCCGCTGCACGACTGCCAGAACGTGTGGGGCATCAAGCCGCGCAACAAGGAGCAGCATTTCGCGCTCGATGCCTTGCTCGACGAGAAGATCAAGCTGGTCACGCTCATGGGCAAGGCCGGCACCGGCAAGACGCTGCTCGCGCTCGCCGCGGGGTTGAAGCGCACGGTGAACGACCGCGAGTTCCGCCGCCTCGTCGTCGCGCGGCCCACGGTCTCGATGGGCAAGGAGTTGGGCTTCCTGCCCGGTTCGCTGGAGGAGAAGCTCGGCCCGTGGATGCAGCCCATCCACGACGCGCTCGAGATGCTCGGCGACCTCAACATGGGCCGCGGCGACGGCCACCGCAGCAGCGACCTGCTCCGCAGCGGCACCATCGTGGTCGAGGCGCTCAGCTACATCCGCGGCCGCAGCATCGCGAACCAGTTCGTGATCGTGGACGAATCGCAGAACCTCACGCCGCTCGAGGCCAAGACCATCCTCACCCGCGTCGGCCACGGCGCGAAGATCGTGCTCACCGGCGTCCCGTACCAGATCGACAACCCCTACGTTGATTCCGCGTCGAACGGTTTCATCTACGTGATCAACCGGTTCCGCGAGCAGGGTCTCGCAGCCCACATCGAGCTGTCCCGCGGCGAACGCAGCGATCTCGCCGAGGTCGCCGCGAACATCCTCTGAACCCGATGCGGGACGTCCCGGCGCCTGACCTCATCGGCCGGCGCCGGCCGGCACGTCGCGACGGCGTCTGAGCTCGTATCCGTCGATCACCGCGTAGGTGACGTAGTTCTCCTCGATGTGGCGGATCAGCCGGTTGCCAGGGCGCGCTATCGGCAAGGGCCCGAATGGCTCGTGGTGCACCACGACCGTCCCCGGCTGGCGGTCGAGGTCCGCGATCATGCGGTCCTGCTGCGCGGCGCTGAAGAACTCCAAGCTGTTGCCCAAGACCAACGGGTTGATCGGCGGCCGCCCTGTCCAGAAGTGCAGGCTGTTGAACCCCACCGTGCAGAAGAGCGGGTGCGTCCCCTCCCCGAGATCTGCGGTCAACCGCCGGAACGTCGCCGCCCGAAAGGGAAAGGTCCGCACCCAGCGCGCGCCGGGTTGGTCGATCGGGACGCCGCTCCGGTACCGGAGGCTTGCTTCGGCGAGGTGGTGCGCGGTGATCCCCGCCGTCGAGAGGACCGCCATGGATGCCACGACCGACCGGACGCGTGCCGCGTGGACCGGACGCAGGTCCAGTTCCTCGGTCCAAGTGATGACGTCCCCGATGCAGACGACCGCGACCAAGACCTGCAAGAACGTCCCGGCGAAACACTGGCTGCCGGCGATCGGGAAGGCCTGGAACGGCAGCAACGCGGCGAGGAAGCACAGCAGCATGCGGCCGCGTCCGGGGTCGCCTGCATCCCGCCGGCCCGCCGGGAAACGGACCATCGCCAACCAAAGGAAAGGCGTGCCGACGCCCATCACATACCAAGAGGGCACGCTGAGCCCGACCGGCCCGATGGCGAAACACGCGGCCAGCCCGAAGCCGTAGGCCGACTTGATGGCCGCGACCGCAACTGCGAGGCGCTTCGGATCCGCCCTTCCGACGATGCCGGACCGCGAACCGAGGACGGCGCAGAGCACCGACGAGGCGATGCAGGCCGGGATGGCGAGGACCGAGAGCGGCGGCGTCATCGCCAGCGATCCCGCGAGCCGCATCGGCATGAGGAGCAGACAGTCGAGCAGGGCTCCGGGCGTCGCTCCCTTGGCCAAGGCGAACCCGAGCGTCACCGCGGCGACGGACAGGGCACCCGCCGCGGCGCCCACCGCTTCCCGTCGGCCCGGGTGCCATGACGACGCGCGGCCGATGCGGATCAGCAGGACCGTCGCCAAGCTGACGAGGCAGGCGAACAAGAGGATCCGCCAGTCGGCGAGATTCCTCTTGGCGATGGCGAACGGCAGGAGCAGGACGGCGCAACCGACCGACGTGCGGACGACCGCGCGCAGCATGCCGCCCCCGGCGCCCAAGGTGGCCGCCAAGAGGACCGGCAGCGCGAAGAAGACGCCGATGTTCACCTTGGTCAGGGCCAACGCGGCCGCCACGGCTCCGGCCAAGACCGGCGTGAAGGCCGTGGCCCGGCGTCCCTCGCCGGATGCGGCCGCGATGAACGCGGCGATCAACAGCACGCAGAGGTCCTGCGGATGGCCGGGTTCGCTCGAGAACCTGGAGAGATAGCTCACCGCCAGGGCGAAGGCCGCCGCGGCGAGGAGCATGCGCCTCGTCAGGTTGAACGCGGCCCACGCGACGAACCCGCTCGAGGCCATCCAGACCGCGATCCAGCGGAGGCGGCCGGCGTCGTGGGTCACCGGCATCCCCACCCACCGGTGCGACACCCATTCCCAGAGGAGGTAGAACGGTCCGTAGAGGATCTGCAGCTCGGTATAGGGCGCCTTCCCGTCCAGGAGGTGCTTCGCGGCGGAGAGGAAGTAGCCTTCGTCGTCGTAGTCCGCGAACGACCCGAAGGCCTGGTACCAAGCGAACGCAATCGATGCGAGCACGAGCGCGGTCCATCCGGCGATCGCGAGCGTCCGGTGCGCCGGGGTCCGCGCTGGAGAGGAGCTCGGGTCCATCGGTTTCAGCGCGGCGTGCCGCCTTCCGCGGGGCGGCCGGAGGTCAGGAGACCGTCCTTCCGCGGAGGACCGATTTCTTCCGGTTGATATGGTAGTTCGGGCGGTTCAGCCCGTTCTTGTAGACCCGTGCCAGGTAGAGGCTCACGCCGGTCATCGAGAAGCAGAGGAAAGCCAGGGACCCGGCCACGGCGAGCTGGAAGAAGAGGTCGCGGCCGGTCGCCAGCAACGCGGCCAGGCAGGCGGCCGTGGTCGCCGCCCAGAACGGGAAGACGAACGCCGGCACGCGCAACCACAGCGTGCTCGACGCGAGGATCCCGGCCACGGCGAAGACGGACATCCGCCACATGTTGTAGTGCGTCTTGCCGGCGATGCGACGGTGGCGCTTGTAAGGCACGTTCTTCACGTCGAACCCGACCCGTCCGACGGAGGCGCGGATGTACGGGTACGAGCTCGAATCCGCGACGATGGCCTCTCGCACCATCCGGTTCATCACGCCGAACTCCGCCATGTCGAGGATGAAGTGTTCGTCGGCGGCCGCCCGGTTCACGCGGTAGTAGATCTTCCGCAGGAGCTTCACGAACGCGGCCTCCTCGCGGTCTTTGCGCTCGCCGTAGACCACGTCGAAACCCTGTCCGATGTGCCCGAGGAACTCCACGAAGAGCTCGGGAGGATCCTCGCAGTCCACGTCCACGACCGCGGTCAGGTCGGCCGTCGAGTTCCGCACGCCGCACTCGACGGAGCATTGGTAGCCGAAGTTCCGGGACATCACGACCAAGCTCACCCACTCGTGCCGCTCGCACAGAGCCCGGACCAGCTCTTGTGAACGGTCCGCCGAGCAGTTGTCGATGAACACGAGCCGGCAGTCGTAGTCCTTTCCCAGGGTCCCGAAGACCGCTTGGATGCGCGCGAAAAAGAGCGGGATGGTCTCCTGCTCGTTGTACACCGGGCATATCACGTCGAAGGTCATCATGGTGCGCATGCCGGGCGTCGGCCCCGCCCATGAGGGCCGCGGATCCGGCGAGGGTCAAGCCTCCGGCCACCGAGGAGCCTTTGTCCGGGCCCGAGGGACCTGGCATCCACGACGGGCTCCGGCGCTCACTTCGCGGCCTTGAACTTGCCGAGCAACTCCTTCGTCTCGCGGTCGTCGGCATCCTGGCCGAGGGCCGCCTCGAGGAGCGCGATGGCGTCGCCGCGACGTCCGTGCTCGAAGCGGATCGCCGCCAGCTCGCGCGCCGCCAGTCCGTCGGCCGGATCGATCCGCAGCGCCTCGGTGAAATGCCCGGCCGCCTCGTCGTCACGTCCGGCCTCGCGCGCGATGAAGCCCATGTTTCCGTGGGCGCGCCCGTGGTCCGGGTCCGCCGCCAACGCCGAGCGGAACTCGGCCTCTGCCGGCGCGGTCCGCTCGGCCATCCGGTGGAGCAGCCCGAGGTAGTAGTGCGCCTCGGCGTTCTTCGGTTGTCTCGCGACGGCATCGGTGAAGAGGCGTCCGGCGCCGTCGCGGTCGCCGGTCACCAGCTTCGCCCGGCCGAGGTTGACCAAGGCCGCTGCGTTGGCCGGGTCCGCGCGCAAACGGAGCTCGTTGTACTGGACGACGTCCTTGGTCGTCTGCGCGGCGATGGCGCGGTCCAGCTGCGCCCGGTCGCGCGCGGTCCGCGGCAGCAGCTGGAACCACAGCTCGGCCATCTCGTCGGACGTGCTCATGCCGAACCCGACGCGCCGGGGCGGCGATGACGGGTTGCGCGGGTTGGCCGCCGAGTTGTCGAAGGTGAACCGCATGTGGAGCCGCGACCCGCGCGGCAGCGGGACCGGCGCGGCGAAGCGGTAGTCGCCTTGCCAGTTGAAATCCCACGACGGGATCGCGAGCAGGTCCCGTCGCGTGCGGTCCGGCAGGTCGGCCCACGCCTCGATCTGCCGGCCGAGATAGTGCGTGTGCGGCAGGACGGCCAAGAGGTCCGCGTCGCCCGGCAGCAGGAACTCGCGGTCGTGGACCACGTTCGTCGCGCCCGGCGGCAGGTCGATGTCGTAGACGTTGAGCCCGAGCTTCACCGGTTGGTTCGTCGCCGGCACATCGGTGAACCACAGGCCCACGCTGGCGCCGACCGGCTCCGGTTTCCCGCCCGGCACCAGATGCATCTGCACCACGAGGTCCATCCCGGGCGCGAGCCGCCACGCGAGGCCCGGCGGCAAGGGCTGCGGTGTCTTGCCCGGCTGCCAGCTCAGAAAATAGCCGCCCGGGCTGCGCACCTCCGGAGGCGTGTCCATGCCGCCGAACCCGATCTCCGCGTCCGCGGCGTCGAGGCGGCGCGTGTCGTTCGTCCGCGCCAGGTAGATGAACGCGTGGTGGACCTGCGGCGATCCGGGATGGAACTCGAACGCGCGCACCCAGCGCGGCCGGTCGAGCGCCTTGCCCAGCGGAAGCGCGAAGTGCCGGTACACGTCCTTGCCGCCGGCGTGGAGCGGGTAGGCGGACGGCATCTGCGCCACCGCATCGGGCGCGCCGAGCTGCCATTCGCCCGGCCAGACCGGCGGCGGCGGCAGGTCCTTCGGATCGCCCTCGGGAGCACCGCCGTCGGCCCAGGCACGGAACAGCGCGATCTGCGCGTCGCTGATCCGGCGGTCCCCGACGAACTGGCCATGCGGCCCGCCCGGCAGCCACGGCGGCATCGCCCGGCGCGCGGTCATGTCCGCGAGGTCCGCCGCCCGCTTGCGGCAATCGGCGAACGTGAGCAACGGGAACGGACCGCTCTGGCCCGGCCGATGGCACGGCGCGCAGTGCTGGAGCACGACCGGCGCGACATCGCGCGTGAAGGTCGGCACCGCCCCGGAGACGTCGCCGTCCATCGCCACCGCCGCCGCGAGGACGAGCACCGGCCACCCCACCGCGGTCGCGGTCCGCGAGCCGATGGGTCTCATCGGGTCCCTCCGATGCGGCAGCCCACCGCCGGTGTCTCCGCGGGCTCCGGGCGCTTCCCGGCCACGACCGCTTCGATCGCGAGCGCAAGGTCGCGGCGGGTCGGCTCCGGACGCGATTGTCCGAGCGCCGCGTAGCGGTCGTCGATGCGTCCGCGATACAACACTTCGCCGCGCGGCGAGACGACGACCGCAGTCGGAGTGACCCGGGCGCCAAGATCGCGGGCAAGGCGGAGATCCGGATCGCGCAACGGCACCGTCGTCAGTCCGAACTCCTTGGCATGGCCGCGGACAGAGGCGTCCGATTCATCGGCGTCGGCGTGCACCAGCCAGAACTTCACGCCGCGCGACGCGTAGG
>JANNAJ010000328.1:0-3219 GCA_031384285.1 Verrucomicrobiota bacterium | reverse complement strand
AGGACGACCGTCACGTCGTAGTTCTGCCCGTGGGCCAGCACCGGACCAGAGAACGCCGGGATCGACGCGTAGGTTACCGCGGCGGCATCCAGGAACATCCCGCCCGGGGTCGACGGCGCGGGCGTGATCCCGAACGCATCCACGGTCGCCAAGGTCGCCGTCGAACCGCTCCCTCCGCGCAATCCGACGGTGATGGAGTCGAAGAACCCGCCCGCCGCCGGGACCTCGTCGGTCTCGAACGCGATCCGGAAACGGAACTCCGGACCGGACACACCGGCGGACGCGACCACGGCCGTCTCCTGCGAGGTGAGCACTTCACCTCCGGTCTGGAGCGAGAAACCGACGATGCCCGCGCCAGCTTCCTGACGACGCGGCAAACCGGCGCGAGCGATGCCCCGGCGCGGCATCGATGCATATCGCATGTCGCGCTCGATCCCCAGATCCCCGAGATCCGGCACCGGCGACGCCGACGGTGCCGTCGATCCTGGCGGCGGGTTCTTCACCGGCGCGTTCGCGACCCGCACCGACGCGTAGCCCATGGCCCCGAGGTCCACGCCGACTCCGGACGAACCGTACGGGACCAGCGTGAGCGCGACCGTGGCCTGACGGACGACCGGAAGAAGTTCAGGGACGTCCCGCGATCCGGCGACGGGCAGGACGGGGCGGACGGCCCAGGTGTCCCACGTCGGCGGGAAAAGTGCGTCCACCGCGGCCGTCGTATCAGGCCCCGAACCGAGCGCCTTGGCCGCCGCCCACGTCAACTGACCGACGGCCAGCAGCCGGATCCCTCGCTTGGGATCCGGCTGAGGCAACCCGGTGGACGGGGTGGAAGCTCGAATGGCCGAGGACATACACAGCTAGAATCGATGACGCCGCAGGAACCTTTCCCATTACACGGGTCCGGTGGAAGATTTTGACCAGCAAAAGTCCCGTCGGACGAGCACCGAATCGCGCCAGAACGATCGCTGCCGGCGGAGTAGCCGGGATCCCAGGCCGGGTCACCATCTGCCCTCGATCAGGACGCCCTCCGATCTGCCGGCCAACTGATCCGCGACGGAACGCGCGCGTTCCGTGATGAACCACTTCAGCGGATGCGGCGACCGGTTCCAACCGCCCCGTCCGCCACCGCCGCCGCGGTCCGTGGCGTCTTCGAGCCGTATCGCAGTGACCGCGGTCTCGAAGCGCGCCAGCTTCCGCGGCGATTCCTCCGCGAGCGCGGGACGCAGCAGCGCCGCCATCTCGTCGACCCGACGGTGCAGCCGGTCCGGCACGAACGCCGTCGCCATCAACTCCTGCAGGACCTTCCGGTACCGGTCCTGGAACGCCGGGACCTGCATCATCCGCTCCAACAGCCGGTGCCGTCCCATCCACGGATGCGCGATGCTGGCCTGGGCGCGGTTGGTCGCGGAACCGGTCATGCCGAACTTGCCCCACGCATTGTCGAGGTCCCACGGCAGGAACTGGAACCGACCGGAATCCGGGGCCAGCCATAGGTAGAAGTTCTGGCCGTTGTTCAAGAATCCGTCGTAGCTCGAGAGCAGGACCATCACCGAAAAGAAGCGCGCGAACTCGTCCATATCGATGAAATCCCCCGCCCTCGTCGCGAAGGTCGCGTCGTCCGCATGGCTCAACAGCTTGGCGAAGGCGATCACCCGGGCCTTCTGCTCCGAGGTCGGCTTGGTCTTCGGGTCGTAGATCCGGTCGTATGCGGACCAGTCGTCGCCGAGGTCGGAGAACAGTTCGGTCGTCACCGGCTTGAAGAAGATCCCCTTCCGCGTCCCGAACTTCACGGCCGCGAAATCGTCGTCGATGTTCTCCACCAACGCATACACGCCGAGGTAGGCCGGCGGCACCGCGTTGGTGGTCACGAAGAGCCGGGCATAAGCGGTCCGAGGGGCCGGAACGCCCGCGGCCCGGAAGAGCTCGTAGCCCAGCGCGTCGTGCATGCTCGAATCGTCCACGGCGAGGTTGGCGAAGTTGAGCGTCCTGCGCCCGGCCAACGACGCGCCCTTGGCGAACTTATCCAGGTCCGCCTTGAACGGCCGTTTCATCGACCGCTGGGAGCGCAGGTAGGTGCCGTTGCCCTTGTAGCGGACCGCCGCGCCCTCGAACGTGCGGTCCTCGAACTCCAATATCGCCCGCACCCATCCGAACTCGATGCCGCGGACACCGGCGAGGCCGTTGCGGGAGGCGACAGGATTGCGCAACTGGACACGGCCATCGGGTCCCCTCGGCCAATCGGCCGTCTCCGTCTGCTTCGGCTCGATGGCGGTCCACTGGTCCGGAGTGAAACGCATGTGCACCGTCCAGATCCGGGTCGTGTCGTAGAGCCCGCGATCCGTGAGGTCCGCGACAGGGCTCCGGGACTTGAGGGCGGCCAGGGCCTTCACCGGCGTAGGGGCCGGCGGTCCGTCCGGTTCCGGTTCACGACCGCGTCCGCGGTCTCCTCGCGCGAACCGGTCCGCGCTCGATTCGCCACGTCTCTCGGCCAACCATCCACGGAGGGTGCCGGTCGACCAACCGACGCTCGCGACGGCGAAAGCGAGCGCGGCAAACGTGCGCGCCCGACGGGACCAGGACGTCGACGGGGAGTTCATGGATCGCCGCAGGCTAGAGCGTCCCGGCACGCGGAAGCGAGCCTTGGTACGAGGCAGGAACACGGCGCTCGGAGGAAGCGTCGAGTTGCTCTCCGCCGGGACGGCGGACTTTCCGTTCCGCCCCCCTACCTGTTTCCAGGCGCGTGGGTCTCGTTTCGTGCGCTGCCGAAGGCGACTCGGTGCGACCGCCGCGTGAAGAACTGGGGTACAGATGTCCGCCACATCTGATCGCCCGGGAAGTGCCAAGCTTGACCCTCGCCATCCTTCCCGCGAATCTCGGCCCGCGTTGACGCCGGTCATCCGGTGCAAGGCGGGGTAGCCAAGTGGTAAGGCACGGCTCTGCAAAAGCTGCATCGTCGGTTCGATTCCGACCCTCGCCTCCAGCCTTTTTGTTGGGTTTTTGGAGGAAAAAGCGTCGAGTTTCAGTGGATTCTTCAGTGAGTGACGAACTCCGTCACCATTCGAATAAAACTGAAGTAACTCTCTCACGACTCGCTAACGGGGGCGGATCGGTTTGGCTCATGCTCATAACCTTTAGACATGAGATGAAGAATCGTTACCGGGTGTTCCGCTGCGGCTAGGGCTCATTCTACTGCGACGTCCCCATCGCGGGAATTCAGAT
>JANNAJ010000299.1:0-3921 GCA_031384285.1 Verrucomicrobiota bacterium | reverse complement strand
GGGCGATGGCTTCGCGGAGGGCCTTGACCACGTCGGGCACGGCCTCGGTCTTCAGGCTCTCGACGAAATGGGGAAGATAATCGGCATTCTGTTCTTGGCCGAGCTTGACCACGGCGGCCCGGCGCAGCTTGGGCACCGGATCGGTGATGGCGAAGAGGTCCAGCGTGGTCTTGATCGCTCGGCGGATGCGGGAATTGTTGTCCACCGCGGTGAGCTCGTCGGCGCGGAAGACCCGGGGCGAACCGGCGGCATCGGCGACAGTGGCAGCATCGATGAGGCGGACAGCCCGCATCTTACCGTCGGCGTCGGCCTTGGCCTCCAGCAGCACGGGGATCTTGGAACCATCGGCTTCGGTGAGCAGATAAAGCTCGTTGCCCCGCCACGCGGCGAGCCCGCGGGCGACGAGCGGATCGCCGGACGATGCGAGCTGCTTCACGAGGTCGACCTGCTTCGCGGCGTCCTCTTCGGCGATGGCCTGCACCAGGACCTTGCGGGATTCCGTTGCCGTCGCAGCGACCGACACGAACGGGATCAGGACGAGAAGGAGGAAAGGGAGGAGGCGTTTCACGGGGCGAAGGGACCGGAGCGCTGCGGCGCGGAACGGGACTTGCGGCCTTCGAGGGCGAGGAACCGTTGTCCTTCCAAGAAGAGGAGGCGGGCCCGAAAGAAGGCCCGCCTCCCTGCATTTACAACACACACAGTCACTTCAGAAACTTCTCACTGAACGGCTCACCGGCGACCCCTTTGAAGGTCTTGATGACCTTGAACTGGCCCGTCGGGAGAGTCTCGCCGATGAACACGTCGTTCACCAGATGGTGGTTCGCCTGCATCGTCACCTCGCAGACGGGCCCCTTGAACTTCTGCCCGGTGAGGGCATCGCGCACCTTGTCGACATCGAAGGTGCCGGCCTTCTCGACGGCCTGCTTCCAGAGGTAGACACCCATGCGGGAGAGGTTCATCGGGCTGCAGGTCACGCGGCCCTTCGGGTCCACGCCCGAAACCGTGTAATCCACGCCGGTCACCTTGGGCGCCTTGACCCAGGAGAGGAAGTCGCCGACGAACTTCTCGTTCTCGGGCGTCTTGATCGACATGAAGTAGGTCCAGCATCCGAGGTGACCGGCGAGCTGCTTCGCCGGCAGGCCGCGGAACTCGTCCTCGGAGATCGAGAAGGAGACGACCGGGCAGTTCTCGGAGGTCAGACCGGCGTTGGCGAACTCCTTGAAGAACGGGACGTTGGTGTCGCCGTTCAGCGTGGAGATGATGCAGGCGCTGCCGCCCGCGGCGAACTTCTTGATCGACGCCACGATCGTCTGGTAATCGGTGTGGCCGAACGGGGTGTAGATCTCCTCGATATCCGAATCAGGGATGCCCTTGGATTTGAGATATTTCTTGAGGATCTTGTTCGTCGTGCGCGGATAGACGTAGTCGGAACCGAGCAGATAGAACTTCTTCTTGCCCTCGGAGAGCATGTAATCGACCGGAGGGATGGCCTGCTGGTTCACGGCCTCGGCGGTGTAGAAGATGTTCTTGGACAGCTCCTCGCCCTCGTACTGGACGGGGTAGAACAGCAGGCCGTTCTCCTTCTCGAACACCGGCAGGCACGACTTGCGGCTGACGGAGGTCCAGCAGCCGAAGACGACGGAGACCTTGTCCTTCACGAGCAGCTGCTCGGCCTTCTCGGCGAACAGGGGCCAGTTGGAGGCGGGGTCGACGACGACGGGCTCGATCATCTTGCCCAACACGCCGCCCTTCTTGTTGATCTCGTCGAATGTGAAGAGCAGCACGTCCTTCAGCGAGGTCTCGCTGATGGCCATGGTGCCGCTGAGGGAGTGCAGCACGCCGACCTTGACGGTCTCGGCGGCGGTGGCAGCGAAGGCCAGCAGGCCGGCGGCGGCGCCGGCGATGATTTTCGGGAAACTAGGTTTCATACTTCGTTTTCAGGGATGGCAGTTCTCAGGTCCAGGTTTGCGGGGATCAGAACAGGTAGGTGACGCCGACGCCGACGATCACGCGGTCCTTCTTGCCGTCGAGGCCGCCCTTGAAGGAGGTGTGGTCGAAGCGGATCTCGGGCTGGATCTTCAGGCTCGCGACCGGCTTGTAGTTCAGCGTGAGCGTCAAGCTGCTGAGGTCGCCGTCCGGATCCGTGGCGAAGACGCTGGAACCGATGCCGGCACTGGGACGGACCGCGGGCCCGAGGACCCCGTCCGGGCTGTTGATGTAGTCGCCGCGGAAGGCCACGCCCACCTTGGAGGTGAAGTCGTACCAGACCCAGCCGCCGACGGACCACAGGTCGGCCTTGGCGCCGGCCGCGTCGGTGTGGAAGTAGTCGACCTCGTATCCGGTGCCCAATTGTTCGGTGACCTGGTAGCCGCCGATGCTGCCGAGACCGGTGACATCCGTCTGGCCCGGCTCGTCGTCGTGGAAGAAGTAGAGATTCGCCCAGAGCTTGGCGCTGGGCTTGAAGTTGATGCTGCCGCTGAAGGCCTTGCCCTCGTTGTTGTCGACCGGGCCCTGGAAGAGGCCGTTGTCCACGCGGAGGGTCAAGCCGACCTGCTCGGTGAGATTATAGGAGGCCTGCACGCCGGCCGAAGGGCCGTTGCCGGTGAACCACCACTGGTTGCCCTGCGAGAAGTTGACGTTCGCCGCGCCGCCGTCGCCGGACTCGTAGTTGAGCAGCGAGATGAGCTCGCCGGCCTTGATGTTCAAGCCGGTGCCCACGGGGACGTTCAGCTCGACGTAGGCCTCGCGGAGGTCGTTGAAGCTGGAGTTGTTGCCCGGCGTGTTGAGCACCGGCGCGTCCTCGCCGAGGAGCAACGACGCCTTGAAGCCCGCGTCCCACTTGTCGGTGGCGACGGGCTTGCTGGCGATGCTCAGCTTGAACTTGTTCAACGAGAACGAGTTGTCCTTCGTGTTAAACAGGTATCCGTCGGACGCGCCGTCTGCCGGAGTGCGGGTGTTGTAGAAGTACGAGGCCTGGGCGAAGCCGCTGATGGTGATGTCGGACATCGCCGACACCAGCTTGGTCTTGGAATCACCGGAGGGGAGGATGCCTTCCTTCTTGGCGACGCCTTCCAGCACCTCGAGGCGGCTGCGGAGGTCGAGGTTCTCCTGCGCGATTTTGTCGAGCTTCGCGTCCTGGGCCGAGGCGGACAGCACGCCGAGGCCGGAGAGGTGAGCGAGAGCGACGCCGAGCGCGAGTCCCAGCGGAGTGGAGTGGTTGCCACGTCGCAGTTGCCGGATCGAAGGATTCTTCATTATCGATGGATGATGTGAGTATATTGTTTGGACAGTCTTCCGGCCCCATATCCCCATGGCAGCGGCCTGATACCGCGCGCCACGGCAAGTCTAGACGAGACGGGGGCCGTCGACTTCCGCACACCGCCAAGCTGCCGGTCGGCCAACCATCGACGATGGCGGTCCCGTTCATGTGAATATGATCCATCAGAACGATGAGCCGTTTTCAGGATGCGCGGCGCACATCGTGATGAAGGCGTCCCCGCGGATCCGCGACCGCGCGACGCATGGCGGTCCTCGGTCGAATTCTCTGCGACTGCCCGCGGAACGGGGATCGACGGTGGCGATTTATAGCCAAAGCGGCAGAAATCCGCCTGCGACGCCGTGACGTGACCGACACCGGTCGCAAGTCAGTGAAACACCGTATTGACGGGCAGTTGCCGCACGCCTCGTGGATCTACAGGTGCGAAGGAATGACCACCCCGGACAAGCGGCGACGATGACACGTCACGCGCGCACCTGATGGCAGTCGCGAGGTCGGTCATCGTGCGCTCCGACAGATCCACCGCCATCCGTGCCGAGGGCATGAGGGCGCCGACCTCGATCAGGTACCAGAAGAGGAACAGTCACCGACGGGCCCCGCGGACCGGCGCCAGGCGTATCCAGCGCACGACAGCGGCACGGTCT
>JANNAJ010000285.1:0-8387 GCA_031384285.1 Verrucomicrobiota bacterium | reverse complement strand
CGAACGGAAACGCTTCCTGTCCCGCCGCTGGTTCTTCCGCGAATGCGGTGTGGGGCTCGGCTCCATCGCGTTGGCTTCGCTGCTCGGCGACAAGGCGTCCGCCGCCGCCGCGAAACCACCGGTCGCTCGGTCGGTCGTCGGGACCACGGATCCGCTCGCGCCGAAGAAGGGCCATTTTCCTGGCAAGGCGAAGTCGGTCATCTACCTCTTCATGGCCGGTGCGCCGAGCCAGCTCGAGCTCTTCGACCACAAGCCGACGCTCGCGAAGTACAACGGCCAGCCCGTCCCCAAGGACGTGCTCAAAGGCCAGACGTACGCCTTCATCAAGCCGGATTCGGCGATCTACGCGCCGGAGTTCAAGTTCGCGCAGCACGGCCGGTCCGGCGCGTGGATCTCCGAGGCGCTGCCCGAGCTGGCCGGTGTCGCGGACGACATCACCATCGTCCGGTCGATGACGACCGACGCCTTCAACCATGCGCCGGGGCAGATCTTCATGAACACCGGCTCGCAGCAGTTCGGGCGGCCGAGCATGGGTTCGTGGGTCACGTACGGTCTCGGCAGCCAGTCGCAGGACCTTCCGGGCTACGTGGTGATGAACTCCGCCGGCGGCCTCAGCGGCGGCGCGGGCAACTACGGTTCGGGTTTCCTGCCGTCGTCCTACCAAGGCGTGCTCTTCCGCAAGGGCGCGGACCCGGTGCTCTACCTGTCCAATCCGGCCGGCATGAGCCCGTCGCTCCAGCGCAAGACGCTCGACGCGGTGAAGGACCTCAACGAGCAGCGCCTCGGCGTGGTCGGCGACCCGGAGATCGCCACGCGCATCAACGCCTTCGAGATGGCGTACCGCATGCAGACGAGCGCGCCCGAGCTCATGGACATCTCGAAGGAATCCAAAGAGACGCTCGAGATGTACGGCGCGGAACCGGGCAAGGCCTCCTTCGCGAACAACTGCCTGCTCGCCCGGCGGCTCGTCGAGCGCGGCGTCCGTTTCGTCCAGCTCTTCCACGAGGCATGGGACCACCACAGCGACGTCAAAGGCGGCGTGAAAGGCCAGGCCGCGATCACCGACAAGGCCTGCGCCGCTCTGGTGAGGGACCTCAAGCAGCGCGGCCTGCTCGACGAGACGTTGGTCGTCTGGGGCGGTGAGTTCGGTCGCACTCCGCAGGTCGAGGCCAGCGCCGAGCTCGGTCGTTCGCTCGGACGCGACCACCATCCGCAGGCCTTCTCGATGTGGTTCGCCGGCGGCGGCGTGAAACGGGGCTTCAGCCTCGGCGAGACCGACGACTTCGGTTTCAACGTCGTGAAGGACAAGGTCCACGTGCACGACCTGCACGCGACGATGCTCCACCTGCTGGGCTTCGACCACGAGAAGCTGACCTTCCGCTTCCAAGGCCGGGATTTCCGCCTGACCGACGTGCACGGCGAGGTCGTGAAGCCGATGCTGGTCTGACCGTCGCCGTGGACCGCTCGTCGGCTCGTCAGCGCCCGTCGAATTCGCGCTTGTTCCATAACGTCGGCGCCACCTAGCTTGCCCTCCTGATCCCCGATCCGGTTGCGGCCATGCCTGCGATTGCCATGAAACGATTCTGCTGTGTCCTCGCCGTCCTGCTGCCGTGCGTCATCCCGGCGGCGGGCGAACGCGCGCCGGACAAGGTCGTCCCGCCGAAGCCGCCGTTGCCCGCGGTCCGGTCGCTGCGCCTCGAGCCGGCGATGTTGACGCTCGAAGACGCCCGCGATTCGCGGAAGGTGCTGGTCTTCGGCGGGCGGACGGATGGAGGAGAGGTCGATCTCACCGGCGAGGCGAAGCTCACCGCGGGATCCGCGACCGTCATGGTCGAGCCCGACGGCTATCTGACCGGCAAGTCTGCCGGGGAATCGATTGTCACCGTCGCGGCGGGCGGCTTGACCGCGAAGCTCGCGGTGAAGGTCGCCGGGATCGATGAACGGCCCGTGGGTTTCGTCCGCGAGATCCAGCCGGTGCTCGGCAAAACCGGTTGCAACCAAGGCACCTGCCACGGGTCGGCGAAGGGCAAGAACGGATTCAAGTTGTCGCTGCGCGGCTACGATCCGGATTTCGATTACCAAGCGCTCGTCAACGACCTGAGCGGCCGGCGGTTCAACCGCGCCGCGGTCGACGAGTCGCTGATGCTCCAGAAGCCCCTCGCCGAGGTGCCGCACGAAGGCCGTCAAGCGATCAAACCGGGCTCCCGCTACCACGCGCTGCTCAGGCGCTGGATCGCCGAGGGTGCCCGCTTCGAGGACGTCGCGAAGGCCCGGGCCACGAACATCACCATCTTGCCGGCGACGGTCGAGATCGACCTGCCCGGCCGGCAGCAACAGTTCATCGTGTTGGCCGCTTATCCCGACGGGACGACCCGCGATGTCACCCGCGAAGCCGTCCTTTCGAGCAACAACGAGGAGGTGGCGCTCGTGAAGGATGGCACGCTCACCGCGCTGCGCCGCGGCGAGATGGCGGTGTTGGTCCGCTACGAAGGACTGTACTCGGCCCGCGAGGTCGTCGTGATGGGCGACCGGTCCGGATACCAGTTCGCGGCGATGCCGGAGCACAACTTCGTGGACCAGCACGTCAACGCGAAGCTCCAGCGGATGAAGATCAACCCGTCGGACCTCTGCACCGATGCCGAGTTCGTCCGCCGCGTCCATCTGGACCTCACCGGCCAGCCGCCGACATCGGAGAAGGTCCGCGCGTTCTTGGCCGACACCACGGGATCCCGGAAGAAGCGGGATGCCTTGGTCGAAGAGCTCATCGGGTCCCCGACCTACGCGGAGTTCTGGGCCAACAAGTTCGCCGACCTGCTCCAGTGCAACTCGGAGAACCTTGGCAAGAAAGGCGTCTGGGTCTTCCGCACGTGGATCCAGGAACAGTTCGCCAAGAACCGTCCGTACGACCAGTTCGCGCGGGACCTGCTCCTCGCCAAGGGCAGCACCTTCGAGAACCCCGCGGGCAACTACCTCCGGGCGCTCCGCGATCCGGGCAAGATGACGGAGGACGTGTCGCAGACGTTCCTCGGCGTGCGCTTCAACTGCAACAAGTGCCACGACCATCCGTTCGAGCGCTGGACGCAGAACCAGTACTACGAGTTCGGCGCGTTCTTCGCCCAGGTCGCCTTCAAGCGCGGCACGCTCGGCCGCGACACGCTCATCCGCGGCACCGAGACCTACGCCTCCGAGCAGGTCTCCGAGGAGATCGTCTACCAGAACTACGACGGCGGTGAGGTGAAGCACCCGAAGAACGACAAGCCGGTGCCGCCGCATGTCCCGTACGGCCACGCCCGCGACATCGCGTCGGGTGAGGACCGGCGGGCCGCTTTCGTCGAGTGGCTCACCTCGCCGGCGAACCCGTACTTCGCACGGTCCACGGTCAACCGCTTCTGGAGCTACTTCTTCGGCCGCGGGATCATCGATCCGGTCGACGACATCCGTGCCGGCAACCCGCCCAGCAATCCCGCGCTGCTCGAGGCGCTCACCACCGGGTTCGTGAAGAACGGCCACGACGTGCGCTGGCTGCTCCGCACGCTCGTCCAATCGCGCGCGTACCAGCTCAGCATCGTGCCGAACCGCTGGAACGAGGACGACACGATGAACTTCTCCCACGCCGTCCCGCGTCGCCTCAGCGCCGAGCAGATGCTCGATGCTGTGTCGGTGGCGACTGGCCATCGGGCGCAGTTCAAGGACCTGCCCGCCGGGCTGCGCGCCGTCTCGGTGCCGGACGGCATGGTCGGCGGCAACGACTTCCTCACGCTCTTCGGCCGGCCGAAGCGCCAGAGCGCCTGCGAATGCGAGCGCAGCAGCAACGTCACCCTCTCGCACGCCCTCAACCTCATCAACGGCCCCACGCTCGGCGATTGCGTCACCAGCCCCGACAACCGCTTCGCCAAGCTGGTAACCGCCGAGAAGGACGACCGCAAGGTCGTCGAGGAGGTCTATCTGAGTTGCCTCAACCGTCCGCCCACGGAGAAGGAGCTCGCCGCCATCCAGCTCAGCGAAGGCGGCAAACGGCTCGAAGGCGTCCAGGACCTCGCGTGGGCGCTGCTGAACAGCCCGGCGTTCTTGTTCAACCGCTGACCCGACCCGATTTCATGATCTCCATCCCCGGAAAATTCGGCGCGACCTGCGACGGCTTCAGCCGCCGAGAGTTCCTCCGCCTCGGCGGCGCGGGCCTCGTCGGCGTCAGCCTCGCGGACATCCTACGGCTCCAAGCGGAGCAGGCGCCCGGAGCCGGACCGGCCGCCGGCATGGCCAAGAACGGCTGGGGCAAGGCGAAGTCGGTCATCATCCTCTACCTCCAGGGCGGACCGAGCCACATCGATATCTGGGACCCGAAGCCCGACGCGCCGTCCAACGTCCGCGGCGATTTCAAGCCCATCCGCACGAAGGTGCCCGGCACCTTCCTCAGCGAGGTGATGCCGAAGCTCGCGCAGCAGATCGACAAGGCCACGCTCATCCGCTCGATGAGCTACACGCCGGTCGGGCTCTTCAACCACACCGCCGCGATCTACCAGATCATGACCGGCTACACGCCGGACCGCGTGTCGCCGTCCGGCCAGCTCGAACCGCCGGCGCCGAACGATTTCCCGCATCTCGGTTCGCAGATCTCTCGGCTCCGGCCGCCCGAGGTGCCGATGCTTCCGTTCGTCATGCTGCCGCGTCCGTTGCAGGAATCGAACGTCATCGGCAAGGGCGGCACCGCCGGGTTCCTCGGCGCGGCGTTCGATCCGTACTACTTCTACCAGGACCCGGCGAAAGAGATCAACCTCGCCGACCTGACGCTCCGCAAAGAGGTCTCGAAGGAGCGCCTCGGTCGGCGCGAGACGTTGCTCAAGACCGTCAACGACGCGATGC
Source organism: Verrucomicrobiota bacterium (assembly GCA_031384285.1). Lineage (GTDB taxonomy): Bacteria > Verrucomicrobiota > Verrucomicrobiia > Limisphaerales > UBA9464 > CAIVQB01. The sequence continues at coordinate 3,527 of JANNAJ010000285.1, read as the reverse complement.
CCGACATGGAGAAGGCGGTCGGCAAGTACGCCCTCGACAGCTATTACCACAAGGCCTTCGACCTCGTGAGCAGCGGCCGCGCGCGCGATGCGTTCGACCTCGGAAAGGAGCCCGACAAGCTCCGCGACACCTACGGCCGCCACACCTTCGGCCAAGGCTGCCTGCTCGCGCGCCGCCTGATCGAGGCCGGCACCCGCGTGGTGCAGATGAACTGGCCCGCGGTCGCGAACGGTGATCCGACCGTCGACGCATGGGACACCCATGCCGCGAACTTCGGCCCGCTCCGCAACCTGCATTGCCCGAAGCTCGATTCCGGCCTCAGCGCGCTCATCGAGGACATGGACCAGCGCGGCCTGCTCAAGGAGACGCTCGTGGTCGCGCTCGGCGAGTTCGGCCGCAGCCCGCGCCTCGGCGTCAGCACCAGCGGCAACACCAATTCGCCCGACGGTCGCGACCATTGGCCGTATTGCTACACGGCCTTCATCGCCGGCGCCGGCGTCTCCCGCGGAGCGCTCTACGGCAAGTCCGACGCCACCGGCAGCAGCCCGGCCGAGAACGCCGTGCACCCGACGCAGATCGTCGCCACCATCTACCACGCGCTCGGGATCGATCCCCACACGATGGTGATGAACCACCTCAACCAACCGCGTGAACTGGTCCAGGCCGAGCCGGTGCTCGGACTGTTCAGCTGAACCGACGGAAGCCTGCCCGGCTTCCATGGACCCCGCGACCGTCGCCCGCTGGCGGCGAACCTCCCGAACGACCGTGTCTCCTGTGCGCTCCTCGATCCTCGTCTGCCTCGCCGCCGTCTGCCTCGCCGAGAACGGCCGCTTGGGCGCCCAGTCGCTCCTGCGTCTGGAATCGGCCTCGGTGCGTTGGTTCCAGCGCGGCACCACCAACGTGCTCAACCTGGATGGCGAACGCCTCGGCGCCGTCGACCAAGTCCTCGTCACCGGCGAAGGCGTCGTCGCGACCCTCCTGCCGAGGTCCGGTTCCTCGACGGTCGTGCTCGAATCCGCCAAGGGCGGATTGACCGGCGAGGCATCGCCGGCCGACGTCAAGTCGGTCGAGGTGCGCCTGGTCGTCGCAGCGGACGCGCCGTTCGGCCCGCGTGAACTGCGCGCAGCTTCGTCGACCGGCGTGTCCAATCCGGTCGCCATCGACGTCAGCGAGCTGCCCGAGCTCGTCGAACGCGAACCGAACAACCTGCCGGCCGAAGCGCAATCGATCCCGCTCCCGGCCGCGGTCTCCGGCGTGATCCATGCCAGCACCGAGGCGGATCTCTTCCGGTTCCACGCGCGCTCCGGCGAGCGGATCCTCTTCGACGTGCAGGCGAACCGCACCGGCTCACCGTTGGACCCGACGCTTCTCCTGCTCGATGCCGCCGGGAAAGAGATCGCGCGCAGCGAGGACGTCCACGGTCTCGATCCGTTCCTCGATTTCACCGCGCCCGCCGAGGCCGATTACTTCGCGAAGATACAGGACGTCCGTTTCCAAGGCGGCGGCAACTACCGCTACCGCCTTGTCGCCGGGACGCTCCCGTACCTCGATTTCCTTTTCCCGTTCGGCGGACGCCGAGGCACGACGGTCGATGTCGGACTCAAAGGTCTGAACCTGGAGGGCCGTGAGAAACTCGCCGTCGCCATCGCCGCCGACGCTCCGCCGGGTCTGCAGGACGTGCGCCTCGCGACGCTCCGGGGCCGGTCGAATCCTTTGCCGTTCGAGGCCGGCGACCTGCCGGAGCAGATGGAGGCCGAGCCCAACGGAACCGTGACCAACGCGAACGTCATCACCGTCCCCGGGGTGTTGAACGGGCGCATCGGCGAACCGAAGGACTCGGACGTCTTCCGCTTCAAGGCCGTGGCCGACCAGAAGCTCGTGGTGGAGGTCCGGGCGCGGCAGTTCGGATCGCCGTTGGATGCCTTGCTCACGCTCAGCGACCCGACCGGCGCGGTGCTCCAGCGCAACGACGACGCCAACGGCCTCGACGCGCGCATCGAGTTCGACACGAAGAAGGACGCGGAATACCTGCTCACGATCCGCGACCTCACCGACCGCGGGGGCCAACGCTTCGGGTATCGGATGACCGTGCGCCCGCCGGATACGGCGCCGGATTTCACGGTCCGCCTCGCGCAGGACCGATATCGCGTCCATGCCGGAGGTCATACCGCCGTGCGGTGCGACATCGAGCGGCGCAACGGTTTCAACGGTGTCGTGCGCGTCACCGGCGGGAGCTTGCCGCCAGGGATCAGCGCGGGCACCTTGATGTTCGCGCCGGAAGGTCCGGCGAGCGGATGGCTGGTCTTCAGCGCGCGTCCGGATGCCGGGACCGGCCACTTCCGTCTGGATCCGGTCGCGACCGGCGAAGCGTCCGGCCGCACGGTGACCAAGCCGGCTTCGGCTCCGTCGCTCGGGTTCTTGTCGGTGATCCCTGCGGCGCCCTTCTCGGTCGATGTCGCGACGCTCGCGGCCGGCGCGGAACAGAACAGCGGCGGGTCGTTCGACATCAGCGTCGTCCGACGCGCCGGTTTCACCGGCGACATCCGGGTGCTCGCCGAGGATCTGTCCGGCGTGAGCCTGCCAGCGGTCACCGTGCCTTCCGGTCAGTCGCGTGCGAAGCTCGCGTTCTCGGCCGCCTACAATTCCGAGGTCTCCACCCGTCCGCTGATGATCCGCGCCGAGGCGACGGTCGACGGCGCCACCGTGGCCGAGCACGCCGCGGCACCGGTGCCGCTCACGGTGAGCAGGATCCCGCTGTTCCTCACCGCGATGTTGCCCGGATCACCGTTCTTCCGGACCGATCCATTCAAGTTGGCGGTGGTCGCGTTGCCGACGAACTCGGTCTCGCCGGCGAACACCACGGAGTTCGTCGTGAAGGCGGACCGGCGCGGCGTCACCAACGAGATCCCGCTGCGCATCGACGGATTGCCCGAGGGCGTCTTCGCGACCGTCAGCCCGGTCCCGGCCAACGCGAGCCTCGCGACCATCCGCCTCGTCGTGTCGGAAAAAGCCGCCGCGAAGGAGCACGTGTTCACGATCGTGGGCACCGCCACGGCCGATGACCGCACCTGGCGGCCCCGCACGCAGCCGGTGACCTTGGTCGTCAGCGCGCCGGAGAAGGAGACCGCCGCGGTGGCGGCTCCGGCGAAGTGAGCCTCCAGGGAAGACGGGCTCGATCCGTGCAAAGACGCGAAGGACGTGGTCCTGGCTTCCGGCTCATACCGACTCTTGGTGGATACCGGTAGAACTCGGCTTCATGTTGTGGGCGGCTTGCCCTGCAAGCCGAGCGGGTTGCGGGGGCGACTCGCCAACGGCCCGAAAAGAGATCACACCGACTTGGTACGAGGCAGGTGCCGCGGCCCGTCGTCACGGTGCATTGATCGCGTCGACTTGGGACGGGTTCACCCAGCGGGAGACGGACTCGGACGCCGCGTTGCTGTGGGCCTCGGACGGCGGTTTTTACAGCGTGCTGCCGTGCGTCCCGCCGGCAGACGGCTCGCACGGCGGGCGCGCGCGGAAAGGTCCCA
>JANNAJ010000280.1:0-1550 GCA_031384285.1 Verrucomicrobiota bacterium | reverse complement strand
GCGTCGAGACGGCCACCGTCCGCGAACTCGACGCCCTGGGGCGTGAACGCGGTGGCATGGGAATCGGGCCTGAACCCGAAGTCCGGACGGCGGACCTGGTCTTGGAGGTGCCTCGCCATGTCGCTGTCGAGCAAGGGGAGGATGTGCGGGTTCCTTTCGACGACGGTGACGTGCATGCCCCGGTGGTGGAAGGCCTCGGCCATCTCCAGACCGATGAACCCGCCGCCGATCACGACGGCCCGGCGTGGTTTGTGCCCGTCGATGAACGCCACGATCCGGTCCATGTCAGGGATGTCCCGCAAGGTGAAGACATGGGGAAGGTCGACGCCCGGCAGGTCCGGCACGAGCGGGCTCGCGCCTTGGCTGAGCACCAGTTTGTCGTACCGCTCGTCCCGCTCGGCTCCGTCGGGACCCTTCACCCGCACCGTCCTTGCCCGCCGGTCGATGGAGATCACGTCGTGGCGGACGTGGGCGCGGACGCGCGACCGGGCCCAGAACGTCTCCGGCGTCATCACCACCAGTTTGGCGCGGTCGTCGATCTCGCCCGCGATGAAATAGGGCAGGCCGCAGTTCGCGAACGAGATGTAAGGTCCTCGCTCGAAGACGTGGATCTCGGCGTGCTCGTCGACGCGCCTGGCCTTGGCGGCCGCCGAAGCGCCGCCTGCCACGCCACCGACCACCAATATGCGACGGGGTTGTTTCATATCGTCCATTTCGTTTCTTTCAGAGGGTGCAAGAGGAGGCCCGGCCGGTGCCGCGGTTCCAAGGCATCCGGGCCAGGAGGAGAGCGAGTCCGCATGTGCCGGAGAGACCGGCGAAGAGCAGCCCTGCCCCCATCATCAGGGGCACGAGGGCGAAGTACGGGTGGACGGCCAAGGCCAGGACGGAACCGGTCGTCGAGACCGCTCCCACGACGACCTGGACCTGTCGCATCAACGGCAGCACGTCGCTGTGGCCGCGTTCCACGGGCAGGCCGGCATCCATCCAAGCCTGGAGACCGCCCTCGACGACGACGCATCCGTCGAAGCCGGCCTTCTTGAACTTCTCCGCCGCTTTGGCCGCCCGTGCCCCGCTCTGGCACAGGACGTAGAGCCGCGCACCGGGCCGGCTCCTCGCGCCGAGGAACGCTCCGGGATTGAGCTCGTCGAGCGGCACCACAGGCACGCCGTCGATGCGGGCGCCTTCGTGCTCCGGCCGCGTCCGGACGTCGATGACGTCGCACGCGACGCCGGTGTCGCGCATCCGGGCGAGGTCCTTCGGGAGGACGGAGGTTCCGGCTTGGACGGACGTCATGTTCATGCTATGAATATATAACCAAATAGGAATATGAAGCAAGCGAAGATCCGGAAGGACCTCACGGCGGAGCAGGTGGAGGACGTGGCCGCGCTGTTCAAGGCGCTGGGCGAACCGATGCGTCTGCGGATCGTCCAGTCGGTCTGCCACGCTCCCCGGAGCGTCGGCGAGATCGTCGAGGCCGTCGGCTCGACGCAGGCCAACGTGTCCAAGCACCTGTCGTTGTTGGCGGGCGCGGGAGTGCTCGGGCGGGTCAA
>JANNAJ010000192.1:0-6818 GCA_031384285.1 Verrucomicrobiota bacterium | reverse complement strand
TCCTCGCCGGGTTGAAACAGGCCGGTTTCCCTTTGCCGGAGTTCGTCGAGGTCGGCGGGACCGCGGCAGGTGCCGTTGCCGGCATCGCCTCGCTCAAAGACCGCAAGCTCGGTGGATTGCGCCCGTGGGCGTGGGCTCCGGACAGCGTCGAGCTGCTCGGGCCGCTCTTCGGCCAGGTGACCGGGGAGAAGCGGACCGCGGCGGATCGTTTCGGTGCCGGCATCGCCCAGATCTACTCCAAGGTCTGGAGCGCGGCGTTCCTGCGGCGCGTCTTGGCGGCGTCGCCGGCACCGTGGTTGATCGCGGAAGACGACGTCGGCGTGGCCGTGGATTCGCTCCCGCAGGCGCTCGCGGCCGTCGAGGTGATCCGCGCGCGGGGACATCACCGGGTCGTCGTGAAAGAGGCGCTCGGATCGGCGGGCAGCAACGCGGTCCGGCTGTGGGAACCTTCGTTGCTCGACGCGCAGGTCCGCTGGATGACGGACATCCTGGAGAAGGGCCGCCAGCTGGTGATCGAGCCGTGGCTGGAGCGCGTGGTGGATTTCTCGGTCCAGCTCGAGATGGACGACGACGCGTTGAGGATCGTCGGCCACACCGGTCTGGTGAACGACCTGCGCGGACAGTTCCAGGCCAACTATGCGGACCCGGACCACGCGCGACGTCTGCCGTCCTCCGTGACCGATCTTTTCCGCGGCGACCGGGACGGGGCTGCGCGTTTGCCGCGGTTTTTCCCGGGATTGTTGCCGATGCTGGAGGTGGAACTACGGCAGGCGGGATTCCAAGGTCCGCTAGGGATCGACGCCTTCGTGGCGCGCTCCGCGGACGGACGGCTGCAGCTCAAGCCGGTCGTCGAGATCAATCCGCGGCACACGATGGGACGTTTGACCCTTGAGCTGATGCGTCACGTCGCGCCGGGGAGCGGCGGACGGTTCTGCATCGAGAGCCTGTCCAAAGTGCGGAGACGCGGTTTCGGCGGCTTCGGCGACTTTGCCCGATCGTTGGGCGCCTCGGCGCCGCTTCGTTTCGAAGGCGAACCCGTCGCGAAGATCCGCGAGGGTGCCGTGTGCCTGAACGACCCGGATGCGGCGGAAGGCTATCTTGCCGTCTTCCACGTCGCGAGGCGGCGCGTCCTGTGAACCCGGCCGCATGGGCCGGTCCTGCCAGAAAAGAAAAAGCGCCCGGTGAAGGGCGCTCGGGGGCGGCGGCGGGCGCCGGGCGAAGGAACTGCTACCGGGTGAGATAGTACTTCTGCGTGTATTCTTGGACCATGCGCCAGGTGCTGTACTGCGCGGCGAGCGTGGCCATCGAGTGCCGGATCTTGGCGATCCATTGGCGGGGGACGCCGTTGGCGTCGCGGTTGAAGAAGCCAGGGATGATCTCCTCGGTGAGCGCCTTGTAGAGGTTCTCGCTGTCCACGCGGTCCTGCTCGTCGACATCGACCGGATGGGAATCGGGCCCGATGGCGAATCCGTTCTGGCCGTCGTAGCCCTCGCGCCACCAGCCGTCCATGATCGAGAGGTTCATGCATCCGTGCGGCGTGGTCTTCATGCCGCTGGTGCCCGACGCTTCGAGCGGGCGCCGCGGGTTGTTCAACCAGATATCGCAGCCGGAGACCATCTGGCGCGCCACGTGGATGTCGTAGTTCTCGATGAAGACGAGGTGTCCCTTGAGTTCCGAGAACCGGCTCAGGTGGATCACTTTCTGGATGAACGCCTTCCCGTGGTCGTCGCGCGGATGGGCCTTGCCGGCGAAGATGAACTGCACCGGGCAGGCGCTGTCCTTGACCAGCTTCACCACGTCCTCGAACTGGTCGAAGATCAGCGGCGCGCGCTTGTAGGTCGCGAAGCGGCGGGCGAACCCGATGGTGAGCGCGTCGGGGTTGAGGAAACCGTCGAAGGTGATGAAATCGCCCTGGCTGAAGGTCTTGCCCTGGAGGAGAAGGCGGCGGCGGGTGAACTCGATCAACTCGCGGCGGAGCTTGTAGCGCAGCGCCCAGATCTCCTCGTCGGAGATGAACGCCGGGTCCTTCACGTTCTGCCAGAACTCAGGCGAGTTCGCCTCGTAGACGAAGGCCGATGCCGGCCGGCCGAGGCCGGCGAACTTGCTGCGCCACAGGCGGCGGGCCGGGCCCTTCATCCAGCCGACGAGGTGGACGCCGTTGGTGATGTGCCCGATGGGGACCTCGTCGGGCGTCTTCTTGCCGAAGTAGCCCATCCACATCTCGCGGCTGACCTGGCCGTGCAGCTCGCTGACGCCGTTGGCGGCGCGGGAGTAGCGGAGCGCGAGCGCCGTCATGCAGAAGGGCGAGCCCGTCTTGCCCGGATGCTCGTTGCCGAGCTCCATGATCTGCTCGGGCGTGAGCTTGAGGTGCTGGGCGAATTTCTGCCCGGCGTAGCCCATGAGATCGGCGCTGAAGCGGTCGTGCCCGGCCTCGACCGGGGTGTGCGTCGTGAAGAGGCATTCGGCCTTGGTCAACGCGCCGGCCTCCTCGAAGGACTTCCCGGCGGCCATCTTCTCGCGGATGAGCTCGAGGGTGAGGAAGGCGGCGTGGCCTTCGTTCATGTGGAAGGTCGAAGGAGCGACGCCGAGCGCGCGGAGCAGCCGCACGCCGCCGACGCCGAGCAGGATCTCCTGCATGATGCGCGTCGTCGAATCACCGCCGTAGACGCGGTTCGTGAGGTCGCGGTAGTGCGGCTCGTTCTCCGGGCGGTTCGTGTCCAGCAGGTAGACCGGCACGCGTCCGACGTTCACGCGCCAAGCATGGAAGCGGATGGTGGCGCCGACGATCCTGACGCTGCCGACCAGAGGCTCGCCCTTGGCATCGAGCACGGGCTCGAGGGGCAGGTTCCGCGGATGGAGCAGGGTGTAGGATTCCTGCTGCCAGTTGTCGTGGTTGAACGACTGTTGGAAGTAGCCCTCGCGATAGAAAAGGCTGATGCCGACGAAGCCGAGCCCGAGGTCGCTGGCGGATTTGGCGTGGTCGCCGGCGAGCGCCCCGAGGCCGCCGGCAGCGATGGGGAGCGTCTCGTGGAAGGCGAACTCGGCGGAGAAGTACGCGACCGGATTGATGGCGAGCGCGGGCGCGTTCTTGGCGGCCCAGGTCTCCTTCTCGCCCAGATAGGCGTCGAAGTTGGCGAGCACCTTTCGCACGCGGTCGGCGAACCCCGGTTCCTGGAGGCGCACGCAGAGCTCGTAATCGGAGACCTCGTGCAGGATGGCGACCGCGTTGTGGTAGAGGTTCTGCCAGCCGCGGGGCGAGAGCTCGTGGAAGATCTCCTGCGCTTCTTGGTCCCAGCTCCACCAGATGTTCCTGGCGAGCCGGTTCAGTCCGGCGGTCAATCGGGCGAGTTCAGCGGAGGTCAGCGGTGTCGTGGTCATGGAAATCGGTGCAGGAGCAGAGAAAGCGGTGCCGGCGCGGGTCTGGGAGACGCGTCCACCTCCGGATTGACTACCCGCTGGGCCGCCGGAGCGTAAACGAAAAACATCCGCCGGGATGTGTCTTGGCTTCCAGGGCGGAGCCCCGTCCGGACGGGGTGCCCGGAGCCGGCGGGGCAGGGGAACCTCAAGCGGATGCCGGAGCTTCCGGGATAGGGGCCGGGGTCGCAGGGGTCTTGCCGCCGAGGATCTTGAACATGACCGCGCCGCAGACGGGGCATTTGCCTTTCACGGCTTTGCGCCCGTTCTTCATCGTCTCCTCCACCGCATCGGAGATCGGCTGCTTCGCTTTGCACTTCACACAATAGCCCTCGGCCATAGCGTTTCCCTTTCCGGTCGGCCCTCGGGCCGCATTGGTTGATCCGCGGGCGCAAGGTAGGGTCGGCGACGAAGAGGTGTCAACGGGCCCACCTAGGGCGCGGCGGGGCCGCGCGGTGGGGCGCTCCGCTCCGAGGCCCGACACCCCGCCTAGATGGCCTGCCCTTCGCTTCGTTCCGTCTTCAGCCGCAGCTGGCCGCAGGCGGCATCGATGTCGTGGCCCTTCTCGCGCCGGAGCGTGGCGGTGACGCCTTCCTTCTGGACCGACGTGGCGAAGGCTTCGCAGACGTCTTCCGACGGCCGTGCCCAAGGCAACCCTTCGACCGTGTTGTACGGGATGAGGTTCACCTTGGCGTGGAGCCGTCGCGCCAAGGCCGCGAGCGGGCCGGTCTGGTCCTTCGCGTCGTTGACGCCGGAGATGAGGATGTACTCGAGGGTGATCATCTTGCCCTTGCGCTCGACGTAATGCTCGCAGGCCGCCGTGAGCTCCTTGAGAGGGTATTTGCGGTTGATGGGCATGATCTTCTCGCGGACCTCGTCGGTCGCGCCGTGCAGCGAGATCGCGAGGCGGAACTGCAGCGGATCGTCACCGAGGTCGCGGATGCGCGGCACGACACCGCTGGTGGAGATGGTGATCTTGCGCGCGCCGATACCGCCGCCCCACGGGGCGTTGAGCGTGCGCAGGGCGGACATCAGGTTGTCGTAGTTCGCCATCGGCTCGCCCATGCCCATGACCACGATGTTGTTGACCAGCCGCTCGGCAGAGCGAGGAGCAGCAGGACCGCCGGGAGCGGATCCCGCGTCCTCGGCCCCGTGTCCGGCATCCAGGTCGTTCCAGCGTTCGACGGCGAGCACCTGGCCGCTGATCTCGTGCGGCGCGAGGTTGCGCTTCCATCCGTCGAGCCCGCTGGCGCAGAAGCGGCATCCGTAGGCGCAGCCGACCTGGGTGGAGATGCAGAGCGTGTGCCGGTCGCTCGCCTCGCCGTAGAGCGCGGGGTTCGCCGGGATCAGCACGCTCTCGATGAGAGCGCCGTCGGCGAGCCGCCAAAGGAACTTCTGCGTGGCGTCGCGGGCGCCTTGCTTGACGACGAGCTGCGGCAGCGAGAGCGAAAAGGCCTCCGCGAGCCGGCCGCGTAGCGCCTTGGGCAGGTTCTTCATCTCGTCCCACGACGCGGCACGTCGCGGATAGAGCCAGCCGAGCAGCTGCTCGAGGCGGTACGCGGGCTGGCCCCACGCGGCGAACTTGTCCGCGAGAGACTCGCGGGTCTGGGAACGGATGTCCGGCAACACGTCGGGAGGCTAGACGGATCCCGCCGCCGAGTCTCGCGGATGCGCCGGAAATCCGGCGTTCACCGGGACGGCCGCGCGCCGGTGGCCCAGCCCGCTCGGGGCACGTTCATGACGCCAACCGTGCGATCGCGTCCGGCAGGCGCACGCCGTCGATGCGGAAGACCTTGTGCGATGAGGTCTGCCCGCGGACCAACGTGACGCCGCGGCGCGGACAGCCCAGCTTCCCGGCAAGGAACCCCGCCAACGCCTCGTTCGCGGCGGAATCCACCGGCGGCGCGGTGACCTTCACCTTCAGCTCGTTCCCGACGATGCCGCTCAGCTCTTGGCTCTTCGCCCGCGGCCGGGCCTTCACGTTCAACCAAAGCGCGCCGTCCCTTTCGCTGAGATAGGGCGGCACCGTCATCGGGAAAGCATCAGGTAAGCCCGCGTGAGACCGGCCTCGGCGGCCTCGGCCAGCGCGAGGACGGCGACGGCGGCGACCAGCGGCGTGAGGTCGAATTTCATCAGACGGAGCGGCAACCACGCGAGCGGACGCGACAGCCGTCCTCCGGCGATCCGGACGTAGGCCCACATCGGATGGTCGCCGAGATAGACGTGGTCATGGACCATCCGCAGCAGGAGCAATCCCGCGAGGACCCAGCGGGCTGGCAGCCAGACGCCGGATCCGACGGCGAACGCCTGGCCGGCCAGGCTCGCGCCGGTCGGTGGCACGGGAAGCACGCCGAGCTTGGCCAGCGGGAACGCGAGCGCCGCCCATGCGGCCGCGACCAGGAGGACCGGGGCGACCAGGCTCGCCGCGACCGGCCATGCGCCGGGTCGTCCCGCGAGCTCGCGCAACCACCGGACGACGCCGGTCGGTTCGCCCGGACCGCGCGCGAGCTGGCTGAGCGCCGATACCGCGGCCTGGAAGACCAGCAACGTCCAGCCGAAGCTGAGCACGGAGAAGGTCAGGAGCCGCAGCGGTTCGTCGGCGCGGAAGGCGAGGTTCACCGGGCCGAGCGGGAGCATCGGCGTCCAATCCAGCGTCCGGGCCAACGGTGCATAGACCATCGGACGGACCGCCAAGAGCCCGACCAGCGCGGCCAGATACATCCAGCTGTGCGTCGGTTCGCGGCGGGCGGGCTTGAGGGTCGAGACCAACGTTCCTGCCCCGAGCGTCGTCGGTGAACTATCGCCGACACCGCGCCACGACAGCCACAGGACCACCCCGATGAGGTTCAGAAGCTGGTCGATGTGCGCCATGGTTCAGCGAGGAACGGGAGGTCGCCCCACCCGACTTCCGGACGGCCGGCGGCCTTCAACCGGATCCGGTCCGGGCGGAAAAAAGGCCGGGCGGATCGCCCGGCCTTCGCTTGGAGCTGTCGGAGTCAAGAGAGCTTCACCCCGGCCTGGGCCGCGGCCCGGATGAGGGCGTCGGCCATGTCGCTCGGCGTCACGGCGACCTCGATGCCGCATTCCTGGAAGACCGCGATCTTCGCCGCCGCGGTGTCCTCGGCGCCGCCGATGACCGCACCGGCGTGGCCCATGCGGCGTCCTGCGGGCGCGGTGGCACCGGCGATGAAGCCGGCGACCGGCTTCTTGCAATGCTCCTTGATCCAGCGGGCCGCTTCGCCTTCGGCGCTCCCGCCGATCTCGCCGATCATGATGATGCCGACGGTCTCGGGGTCGTCGTTGAAGAGCTTGATGACGTCGAGGTGCGACGTGCCGTTCACCGGGTCGCCGCCGATGCCGACGCACGTGCTCTGCCCGATGCCCTTCGACGTCAGCTGGAACAC
>JANNAJ010000190.1:0-18393 GCA_031384285.1 Verrucomicrobiota bacterium | reverse complement strand
CGGGACGGACCTACCGCGTCCAGGTCCGCGACGCGGTCGCCGGCGCGGCGTGGACCGACTTGAGCGAGCCGCTGCCGACCGCCGAGAACGGACCGGTCACGTTCTCGGCGGGCTCGGCGGGTGGGGCCCGTTTCTTCCGCGTCCTCACACCAGCGCGCTGATTCTTCGCCACGCCTCATGCGCTTCGCTCGACTGCGCGCCATCGCCGACCTTCGTGACAAGGCGGCAAATTCTGTTGGCTCCGGGCGGCGCGTTTCGCACGCTATCCCCCTGTGCCGCGCGAACAGACCCAATCCCAGGCGACGCCGGCGCTTTCCCCGCCATCGGTGACGCAGGTGCCGCTTCGCTTCGGTCTCTCCGACCCGGGCAGCGGCGATTTCTCGGAGGTCGCCCTCGCCGGTGAGCGCGCGGCGGATGTCTACGCCCGGATCCGGAAGGACCTGCTCTCACCCGGACCTTCGCACCTCGCCCGCGTCTCCGCCCAATCGCGCCGGCTGATGCGCGACCTCGGCGTCACGTTCAACCTGTACCGCGACGAGCCGGCCCGTGAGAACATCCTGCCCTTCGATCCCTTCCCGCGCGTGCTGGACGCGGCGACCTGGGACTTCCTTTCCCGGGGCCTGGCCCAGCGCGTCCGCGTGTGGAACGAGTTCTTCCGCGACCTCTACGATTCCCAGGAGGTGCTCCGGAACGACATCGTGCCGTTCGAGCTGGTCTACGACGACCCGCGCTACCAGCGGAACGCGGTCGGCCTGAAGGTGCCGGACGACATCTTCGTGCATGTCGCCGCCTTCGACCTCGCCCGCGACGAGGAAGGCCGCTGGGTGGTGATCGAGGACTACGTGGGCAACACCACCGGGGTGACCTACGCGCTCAGCGCGCGGAACGTTCTCAGCCAGGCCGCGCCCGAGCTGCTGGAGACCGCCGACCTGTTGCCGGTCCACACCTATCCGACGGAGCTCCTGGAGCACCTGAGGCGCTTCGCCCGCGGGACGCCGGAGCCCCGCGTCGTGCTGCTCTCGCCGGGCATCTTCAACTCCGCCTACTACGAGCACAGCTCGTTGGCGCGGCAGATGGGCGTGCCGCTGGTGCGCGGAAGCGACCTCATCGTCCTCAACTCGCGCTGCTTCCTGAAGACCATCGGCGGGCTCGAGCCGATCGACGTGATCTACCGCCGGGTCGACGAGGCGTTCATCGACCCCGTGTCCTTCCGCGGCGACAGCCAGCTCGGCGTGCCGGGGCTGATGACCTGCGTGCGCAAGGGCACCGTCACCATCGCCAACGCGGTGGGCACCGGCCTCGGCGACAACCGGGCCATCGCCGCGTTCTTGCCCCGGCTCTCCCGTTTCTACACCCGCGAGCCGCTGTTGCTGCCCACCATCGAGCGCCGCCTGTGCTTCGACCCCGACCAGCGCGAGATGGTCCTCGGCGACCTGCGGCGACACGTGGTCCAGCACGTGTCCGAGCGCACGACCAACGCGGTCTGGGATGCCGCGACGATGGACGACGCGGCGCTCGACGCGCTCCGCGCGCGCATCGAACGCACGCCGGGGCAGTTCGTCGCCGAACCGCGGCTGCCGCTCACGCTCTTGCCGACGGCCGCGGACGACGGTCTGGCGCCGCGCCACGCCGGGCTGCGCTGCTTCGTCTTCGGCGGCAAGAACCCCCGCGTCTTCCCGCTCGCCCTGACGCGCCACGCGCCGGAGGCCGGGTCGCGGGTCATCTCCAGCGGGCTCGGCGGGGGCATCAAGGACACCTGGATCCTCCGCGGCGCCGGGACCGTGCCCGCGCCGGAGTCGCCGGCGATCGTCGCCTCGCCGCAGCGCCGTCTGCGTCTCGGCAGCCGCATCGCCGACTCTCTCTTCTGGATGGGCCGCTACAAGACCCGCGCCGAGAACACGACGCGGATCCTCCGCGTGCTCCAGCAGGTGCAGCTGGAGAACCCGGCGCTCCAGCGCGCTCAGGCCTGGGCGCCGCTCTGGGAGGCGCTCGCCCGCGCCACCGGCCACGGCACGAACTTCTTCAAGAGCGCGCCGTTCCAGCGCCAGCAGGACATCTCGCAGTACATCCTGCTCGACCGGAAGAACCCGGCGAGCGTGCTCAACAACGTCGCCCGCCTCCGCGAGAACGCCCGCGTCACCCGCGAATCCGTCCCGCCCGAGGTCTGGGCCGTGATCAACCATCTCTGGCAGATGCTCGACACCGCGTCCGCCGCGCCGCTCGACGACACCGACGGGCTGCCGCGGATCCAGGACCTCGAGCAGCGGATCCTCGACGTCGTGGACACCCTCTCAGGTTGCGCGGCGAAGAACATGCTGCGCGACGACGCGTGGCATTTCTGGACGCTCGGCCGCCATGTCGAGCGGGCGCTCACCACGACGCTCGTCACGCGGCAGGTGTTGCTGAAGCGCGCGGACGAGAGCGTCGCCGCGGGTGCCGCCGACACGAACTTCGACGCGCTGCTGCGGATGCTCGCCTGCCAGTACGCCTACCGTTCCCTCTTCCAGACGCGCCCGACGCCGAAGAACGTCGTGTCGCTCCTGCTGCAGGACGCCGCCCTGCCGCGCAGCGTGCTGCACTGCCTCGAGGCGATCCGCGAGAGCCTGGAGAAGGTCGGCGGGCCCGGGACCCGGCGGCGCGATTCCGCGAGCCCGCTCCGTACCTGCGCGCAGCTGACCAGCGAGGTGGAGTTCACCGACCTGGACACGCTCTTCTCGGCGACGGGCGAGAAGGCGGACGACCGCGCGCCGCTCTTCCTCGACGCATGGCTCGAGGACCTCGCGGCGCGGCTCACGCGCCTCGCGACCGAGATCAGCGACCACCACCTCTACCACCAGGCCTTCAACATCCTCCGATGAAAGTAGACGGGAGACAGGAGACAGGAGAGAGGTCGGCGGCAGGAACCGCGCAGGCGCTCGGGCTTGCTCCGATGGTTCGTGTGTTCCCTTCCTCCTCACCCCGTTCCATCGCCAAGAACCACGGCCTCCTGTCCTCCGTCTCCTGACTTCTGTCGCCTTCCCCAGAGATGTTCTTCCACATCGAGCACACCACGGAGTACCGCTACTCCGAGCCGGCCACGGAATCGTTCTCCGAGCTGCGGCTGCGGCCGCGGGATTCGCTCCGGCAAAAGGTCTCGCGGCACAACACCCGTGTCGAACCGGCCGTGCTCGTCGAGTCGCACACCGATTATTTCGGCAACTTCGTCGAGACCGTCTCGATCCCGTTCCGCCATCCCAGCCTCGTCGTCACCAGCGTCTGCGACGTCGAGACCAAGCCGTTCAACGACGTGCTGGCCTCGGTCCAGATGTCCGTCGCCGAGGCCCGCCAGCTCCACGCCGGACAACGCCGCGAACTCCATGATTTCTTGCGGCCGTCGCAGATCGTGACCTTCCAGGAGGGCGTGTGGAAGCTGGCCGATGAGTTCTTGCCGCCCGCCGCGCCGTTCTCCGAATCGCTCCGCGCGCTGAACACGCACTTGTTCCGCACGCTGCGCTATCGTCCCGGCGCCACCGACGCGGGCACGACCGTCGAGCAGTTCCTCAAGGTCAAGGAGGGCGTCTGCCAAGATTTCGCCCACCTCATGATCTCGGTCTGCCGGGCGGCGGGCATCCCGGCCCGCTACGTCAGCGGCTACATCGAGACCGACCCCGTGCTCGGGCCGGATGGCGAGCCGCTCGACACCGCGCTCATCGGCGCCACCGCCAGCCACGCGTGGCTGGAGATCTTCACCCCGCAAGGGCTCTGGGTCGGCTTCGACCCGACGAACGACTGTCTCGAGGGCGAACGCCACGTGCAGATCGGCATCGGACGCGACTACGCCGACGTGCCGCCGATGAAGGGGATCTTCCAAGGCAGCAACGCGCAGTCCCTCAGCGTGCAGGTCCGCGTCACGCGCAACGCCGACACGACCGTCCCGGTCCCGGCACCCGCCGATGCCGACGGCGAGCGCACTCCTTGACCGGGGCCGCCGGACGGCCTCCGCATCCCCGACCTTGAACCGGAGGGGTCCGGACGCCCACCCTGCCGCATGGATTTCCTCGTCACCGGCGGCGCCGGATTCATCGGGTCGCACGTCTGCGAGCGGTTGCTCCGCGACGGGCACCAGGTCACCGCGTTCGACGACCTGAACGCGTTCTACGCGCCCGCGTTGAAGCGCCGGAACCTCGCGGACATCGCGCGGACGGCCGACGCGGCGGGCACCCGCTTCGCCTTCGTCGAAGGCGATATCACCGACCGCGCCTCGCTCGACGCGGCGCTGCGCGGCACGCGCTTCGACCAGGTGATCCACCTCGCGGCCCGCGCGGGCGTCCGTCCGAGCCTGCTCGAACCGGCGCTCTACCAACGCGTGAACGTCGAGGGAACGGTGAACGTGCTCGAGGCGGCGAAGGCCGCGGGTGTCCGGAAGTTCGTGCTCGCCAGCTCGTCGTCGGTCTACGGCGTGAACGCCAAGGTGCCGTTCGCCGAGGCGGACCCGATCTTCTCCGCCATCTCGCCCTACGCCGCCAGCAAGCTCGCCTGCGAGGCGCTCGGCCACGTGTATCACCACGTCCACGGGCTCGACGTCACGATGCTGCGCTTTTTCACCGTGTACGGACCCCGGCAACGTCCCGATCTCGCCATCCACAAGTTCGCCTCGCTCATCACGACCGGGCTGCCCATCCCGGTCTTCGGCGACGGCTCGACGCGCCGCGATTACACGTACGTGGACGACATCGTGGACGGGGTGACGGCCTGCACGACGCACGACTTAGGGTACGAGGTCTTCAACCTGGGTGAATCCCAGACGGTCCGGCTCGACGAGCTCATCGGTCTTTTGGAATCCGCCTTGGGGAAGGAAGCGATCGTCGACCGCCGACCTCCGCAGCCGGGCGACGTGCCGGTGACTTTCGCCGATATATCGAAGGCCCGCACCAAGCTCGGCTACGATCCCCGGACGAAGATCGTCGCCGGCATCCCGAAGTTCGTGGAGTGGTTCCGCGGCGAGGCGCGCTGAGCCGCGGGGGGCCGGTCGGCGGATCGATCAGCGACCGGCGGCCCAGAGCGCGAGTCGGCGGAAGATCTCCGCGTTCTCTTGGCCGCGCAGCACCACACCGCCGATGCCGACATCGTGCAGGGCGTTGCCGGTGAGCCAACCGGCGTCGGTCGCCGCCAACACGCGGCCCCGGCCCGGCGTCGCGGCGGCGAGCAGGATCCCGGGGTCGTTCCGCTTCGTGGTGGCGGTGGGCTGCGCGGGATCGTTCACGACCCACGCCTTCGGGCGCGCCTTGTGCCCGGTATCGATGAGCACCTCGTTGCCCGTGTAGTAGCCCCAGCGCGATCCGCCGATGGCAGGGATCGTGGCCGGCACGGGGATGAGCTTGGCGTCGTGATAGCGGTTGGTGAACCGCAACCCGAAGCGGGTGAGGAGAAGGTTCACGTCGTCGATCTCGAGGTTGTGGCCTTCTTGGTTGCCGAGCACGACCAGTCCGCCGCCGCGCTCGACGAAGCGGGCCAGCGCATCGACGTCCGCCGCTCCGACGTGGACCGGAGGCCGGTTGGTACCCATCGCCTTCTCGTTGGGGTTGGAGATCAGGACGACATCGACACCGGCGAGCAGCGTGGCGGTAGGCCGCGCGTCGCTGACACGGACCTCGAAGTCGCGGCGCAGCAATTCGAGCGCGTCCTTGTAGCTGCCGTCGGCCGGATAGCGGTTCTCGCCCGGTGCTTGGAAGTGGAGGCAGTAGAGGAAGACCGGCTTCCGTGCCGAAGCCGGCGCCGCGTCGGCCCGAAGAGCAAGGCAGCAAAGGAAGACGAGCGACAGGAGTCGACGGAGGATCATCGGTGGAGGTTACCGGGGCCACGGCCCGGAGGCTACTTCGCCTTCGGCTTCATCCGTGTCACCTTGTAGACCTGTCCCTGCTGGTCGTAGGTGGTCCATTCGCCGACCTGCTCGCCGTTCTCGAAAGTCCCGGAACGCATCTTCGTCCCGCTCTTCCGGAACCATTCCCAGTAACCCGTCGGCACGCCTCCGGCGACCTTCCCCTTCGCCCAGACGCTGCCGTCTTTGTGGTACTCGGTGTGGTCCTGCTCTGTGTCCTGTGTTCTTGGCATAACAAGGTGCCGGCTTGATCGGGTGTCACCGTGCGGTGACCTCGCCGAAGCACGAGTATCGGCTCGCCATGATCCCGAACGAAGCCGGGGGCCATCGGCCGTGGGAGGACGCTTCAGGCCGCGATCTCGCAGAATGCGGCTTCGCTTTGGGGACTAGGTATCGCGATCCCTTCCAGCCGCATCCCGTCGAGGTGAAATCCGATGGCTTCGCGCATCTCACGCTCCACCTCCGGCCGGGTCGGTCCGGTGGCGACGCAACCCGGTAGGTCCGGTGAGTAGGCGGAGTAGCCCGTGGCGGTGGGTTCGATGATGACGAGGTAGCGGCTCATTTGAGTCCTGACTGCTTGAGGATGCTGTTTTGGGTGCCGGGTGCAACGTCGTCGCCGGGTTTCCCGGGAACCGTGACCAATCCCCGTTTGATGGGGTGCTTGTATTGCCGGTGGCTGCCTCGGGTGCGGACCAGCCACCAGCCGTCTTCCTCGATGACGCGGATGATCTCGCGGACTTTCAAACCGTGAACCACGTCTTGTCGAAGACCACCTTCGATCCGTTCACCACCGCCTCGTTGGCCTTCACCGCGGTGACCGCGGCCTCGAAGCCTTCCTTGGCGCCGCAATCGGGCTTGGTGCCGTCGTTGACGTGCCCGACGAACTTCTCCAGAGCGTACTTCAGCGGCGAATCGGTGTCGCTCGCGGCCTCGGCGGGCTTCTTGCCCTGCGCGAGGATCTTGGTCGCGTTGGCCACCAGCGCGATGCCGGAGTCGGACAACATGTCGTCCTTGCGGGCATACACCTCCCAGCCGAGCAACGGCGCGTCCACTTCCTTGAACATCCAGCCCTTGTTGTCGCGGATGAGGATGGCGGCGTCGCTGCCGTGGAAGATCTGGTGCTCGCCCTCGAAACTGCAGGCCAGCGTCGCGGTGTAGGACAGGCGCACGCCGCCCGGATACTCGACGATCGCTTGGATGGTGTCGGCGACGTCGCGGTCGTCCTGCCATTGCTGGATCCCGCCGAAACCGGTCACCGACACCGGCAAGGCGCCGAGGTACCAGCTCATGGTGTCGATGGCGTGGATGCCGATCTCGCCGATGAGTCCGAGCGAGGTGTCCTTGTACAGCCGCCAGTTGAGGGCCTTCTCGCGCTCGGGGTTGGGCGAGGCGCGTCGCCACGACTGCTTCTTGTTGTACTGCGCCTTGGCCGAGGCCGTCTTCCCGCAGGCGCCGGTGCGGAAGAACTTCAGCACGTGGTGGTGCTGCGGATTCGCGCGGAACTGGTGCCCCACCTGGAAGATCTGCTTCGCCGGCAACGCCAGCCCGGCCTTCGCGATGGTGCGCGCGTCGTCGATGGTGTTCGCCATCGGTGCTTCGAGGTACACGTGCTTGCCGGCCGCCATCGCGGCGAGCGCGAGGTCGCGGTGCTGGTGCGTGGGCGTGGCGATCACGACCGCTTGGACATCCGGGTCGGCGAGCAGCGCCTTGGCGTCGTCGTACGTCTTGGCCTTGGGCGCGGCTTCGGTGGCGCGCTTGATGGACGCCTTGTAGCTGTCGCACACGGCGACGACGGGCGCGTTGGGCAGCCTGCCGAGCTGGGCGAGCACGTCGCGTCCCTGCGCGCCGAGGCCGATGACGCCGAACTTCACCGGCGGACCGACGGGCTTCTCCTTGTAGTTCGGATCCGCTTTGGGCACCGCCAACGTGCCGTCGGGGTTCTTCGGGGTGTCCTGCGCGGTGATGGGGACGCCGCCGAGCGCGGCCATGAGCGCGGTGAAGGAACCGGCCTTGACGAAGTCGCGGCGGTTGAGGTCGGACGACGGAGCGGGGGGATTCATGTGCGTGCCGGGATGCTAACGCCGTGGCCCGTTATGCCAAGCTGGGGTTTGGCGGCCGGCCCAGAAGCCGCGGTGCGAGCGGCAGAAAGAGCTTGCTCCGGGATGGATTTCAATCGGACTAGGGCGGCCTTCGATGAGCACGCCAACGCCAGACCGAACGGACCGGGTCGCGGTCGTGATCCCGGCCTACAACCATGCCCGGTACGTCGCCGAGGCGGTCGCCAGCGCGGTAGCCCAAGGCGACTGCGTTGCCGAGATCGTGGTGGTGGACGACGGCTCCTCGGACGCGACGGCGGAGGTCGTCCGCGGCATCGCCGAGCCGCGTATCCGTCTCATCACCCAGACGAACAGCGGACCCTCCGCCGCGCGCAACCGCGGATGGCGGTCCACGAGCAGTCCGTGGATCTTCTTCTTGGACGCGGATGACACCTTGGCCCCGGATGCTTTGCCGGCCCTGCTGTCGGCGGTCGTCCCGGGCGGAGCGCCTGAGATCCCTTACGGGTTCCAGGAGGTCTACGCGGATGATTTCGGGGGAGCCCCGCATTTCACCACGGATCTGGCGCGTGTGTCCGGCGACCTCTTGGCGGCGATCGCGAGCGGGTACGGGGCCACCATCTTCGTGGGCCTGTTCCCTCGGACCGCGATCGAGGCGATCGGGGGATTCGATGAAGCCGTCCATCACGGGGAGGATTTCGATATCGCGCTCCGGTTGGCCCTGCGGAACCGGTTCCGGCGGCTCGAGCAGCCGGTCTACCGGGCCCGGATGCACGGTACCAACCGCCATCGCGACTTCGCTGCGACGGCCTGTCTCGACTATGCGCGGACGGTCGAGCGGGTCTTCCGGGGCTCGACACGCCCGCGGGAGCTGTGGGTGCGGCAAGCCGGTCTGGCCTACCGCTGGATGCAGTACGGCTGCCATCTGAGGGACGCCGACGATCGTGCAGGGGCACGTCGCGCGTTCCGCACGGCCTGGCTCCACTTCCCGCCGCGGCTCGGCAACCTGCGCGCCTGGATCCTGGGCCGTTGAGGCCGCCGCTCAGGACCGTAGCCAGCGGAACAGCTCGAGCAGCCGCGGCGGCTGACCGGTCCGGAGGATCCCCATCCGGAAGATCTTCCCGGCGCCCCACAGCACTCCGGCGGTCGCCACGACCATCAGCACCAAGGTCCCGACAACGTCGCGCATCGGCGGGTCGGCCGTGACGCGGTTCATCATCACGAACGGCGTGTATGGCGGGAACCACGAGAGCGCCGTGGCCAGCGGACCGTTCGGGTCGCGCGGGATGTAGGTCATCAGCATCAGCGGCACCATGAGGAACAGCACGATCACCCCCATGAAGCTCTGCGCCTCCTTGAGCGTGTTGCACGTGCTGCCCAAGGCCAGGATCAGCCCGCTGTAGAAGAGGAAGCCGAGGAGGAAGTACATCCCGAAGGCCGGCAGCAGCCATGTCGTGCGGAGGATGGTCGCGACGTCCCCGGGCAACTGCGCCATGCCGCCCGCGGCCGCGGCCTGCGCGGGCGAGATGCCCGAGGCCTTCCAGACCACGATGACCACCAGCGACCCGATCCACACCGTGAGCATGGTGAGCCCGATGGATGCGATGCCCAACAGCTTGCCGACCATCAGCTCGCCCGGCGTCACGGAGGACAACAGCACCTCGATGATGCGGTTGGACCGCTCTTCGATCACGCTGGTGAGCAGAATCTGCGCGATGGCGAAGATGGCGATCCAGAGCAGATAAACGAACGCGCTCGGCAACCATTGCCGGATGCGGTCGGCCAGCCCGACGGTCTCCTCGCCCTCCGCTTTCTTCGGGTTGAGGCTGGTCATCGGCGCACGGGTCCGCTCGATGGACCGGACCGTCGCCGGGTCGAGGCCGCGCGCGGTGTAGCCCCGGCGGCGGAGCTCGGCGTTGACCGTGTTCTCGACGAGCTGCGGCAACGCGACGTCGGCGAGGTTCTCCGACCAGTACTGGATCCCGCGCCGGCCCTTCGTCCCGTCGCCCTGCGCCAGTTCCGCCAGGTCCGCCGGGATCAACACAGCGGCGAACAGCGGCGCCTCCTTGCCGTCGACCGATAGCTTCCGCTCGCCGCGCAGCCAAGGCCGGAGCCGTCGCGCCGCTTCGTCGGGCTGCGCATCGGCCGCGATGTCGTCGGGCAGCGGGGATTCCGCGAACCGGGGTGCCGGAGGCTTGAAGCCGGGGACCTTCAGCCAGTCCGCGCCTTGGGCGGCACGCCAACGGGCCAGGTCGAGCTGCTTGTCGTTCGGGTCGATGAATCCGGCGAGCGTCTCCTCGCGGGCCGCACCGCGAGCGAAGTCGCGCAGCGCCTCCTCCTGCCGGCGCGTCTCGTCCGCCGCGAGTTTCTCGCGCAACAACGGCGCGAAGCCGCCGCCGGCGTCCACCAGCACGAAGCGGCGTGTCGGCGTGCCCTTCTTCTCCAGGAAGATGGGCACCTGGATGCTCGCGGTGATGATGGCCGGGAAGAGCAGCAACCCGAGCCAGAAGCCCTTGGTCTTGGCGTTCTCGGCGAATTCGCGCCAAGCGATGAGGAAGGCGGGTCTCATGGGAAGTGCGGACGGAGGACGGGGGACGGCGTGGTCATCTTGATCCGGGATCGCATCGATGGAGAAGTGCGAGCAGGGAAACGCACCCCGGGTGCGATTGGAAGTTGCGGACTGTTTTTGCGGAGTCGGGCTCTGCTGATCGCCTACCTCCGATGCAGCGGAGTGCCATCTGCTCTTTGGAACAGATAAATCTGGAAAGCAGGAAAACAGGAACGGAAACGGCGAAGCTCCGGTTTTCCTGCTTTCCTGTTTTCCAGATTCTCTCTCCGCCCCGTATTTTCATCAGAGCACGCGCGACTCTGTCCCGGCTGCCCTTTCCGCCGCTTCTGATCGCACCCACGCGCCACGCATGACGGGTCAGGATGCGAAGGTTGTCGCGTGGTGCGGGGATCCGGCGGAGGCGGGACTTCATCGGTACATCGCCTCCTTCGCATCGGGTCCGACGAGCTTCACGAAGACGTCGTGCAACGTGGGTTCGTCGAAGCGGAAAGTGCGCAGGCGGATGCCGTGGGCGAAGCAGGCCTGGAGGACCGCCTGTGCGTCGGCGCCGTGCCGGAGCTCCACCTCGCATCCGCCGTCCGCCGTCGGAAGCAGACCCGCGACCTCCGGCAATGATCCCAGCGGGCCGATATCGTCCGCCGTCTGGATGCGGACGCGGCGGGGAAGCGTCTCCCTCGCCTCCGCGGGCGTGCCGTCGAAGAGCTTCCTTCCCTTGGCGATGATGGCCAAGCGGTCGCACAGACGCTCCGCGTGGGCCATCACGTGGGTCGAGAAGATCACGGTGCGTCCTCGTTTCCGGAGATCGGTGATGATGTCCTCCATCACGGTCTGGTTCACCGGATCGAGACCGGAGAACGGTTCGTCGAGGATGACGAACTCGGGGTCGTGCGCGATGGCGGCGAGGACCTGGACCTTCTGGCCCATGCCCTTCGACAGCGCCTCGGTCTTGGCTTCGGCGAAATCCTTGAGGCCGTAGCGTTCGAGCAGCTCGAAGGCGCGGGCCTTGGCGGCGCGATGGCCCATGCCCTTCAGCGTGGCGAAGTAGGCGATGATCGCCCAGGCCTTCATCTTCTTGTAGAGGCCCTTCTCTTCCGGCAGGTAGCCGATGCGGCCGCGGACCGCGAGCGCGCTCGGCGATCCGAGCAACGTGATGGTGCCGCTGGTGGGTCGGATGATCTCGAGGATCATCCGCAAGCTGGTGGTCTTGCCGGCGCCGTTCGGACCGAGGAACCCGTGGACGCAGCCGGCGGGAACGCTCAAGGAGAGATCGTCGACGGCGGTGAACGACCCGTACGTCTTGGTGACGTTCCGCAGCTCGAGGACGGGGGCGATCATGCGCGGTGAGGCATACTCCCGCTGGAACCGGATTCAAAGCGCGAGGTGACAGACTTCTCCGCTCACCGCAGGTCCAGCGCCGCGATGGCGACCTTGGTGGCGAACATCCCCGCCGCGAGCAACCCGGCCAGCCCGAAGTAGAGCACGGCCATCGTGGCGCGCTGTCCGCCCGTCACCTCGAAATAGCGCAGCTGCTCCGGCGACTTGCGGGAGCCGAAGAGCCAGAAGATCCTCGGCAGCGCGAAGAACAACACGACGAGCAGGATGAAGTTGTGCTCGAGGAAGGACCCGACCGAATCGCTGTCGCGGAACCGCCAGACCGCCAGGGTCCCGAGCCCGCTGAAACCGACCAGCCACATCCAGGGCGAGATCGCGGTGACGATCCGGCCGCCGTCGAAGAACCCGACCGGCACGAGGTTGAACAGGTTGAGCCAATATCCGAAGTACGCCAGGACGAGCAGCAGCGGATGTCCGGTCGCCACGTGGAGCGCGTGGCAGGCGCCGGCCGCGACCGCGCCGAGCAGCGGACCGCCGATGGCGATGCGCGCCTCGGTCCAAGCGTTCCGAGGCAGCTCCTTCAGCATGATGAGCGCTCCGAAGAACGGGATGAAGAACGGCGCGCTCACCCGGACCCCGCAGCGTTGCGCGGCGAGGACGTGCCCGATCTCGTGGACGAAGATGAGGAGCACGAATCCGACGGCGAACTTCCACCCGAACATCAGCGTGTACACGCCGATCATCAGGAGCATGGACCCGCCGGTCTTCAGGACCAACGGGAGGAACTTCAGCACCGGCAGGAAGAACTTCAGCTTGCCCGCGAGCAACGCGAGGAACGCGCCCAGACCCCACCAGCTGCCCCGACCGCGCCGAGGCGACGGCGGTCCGAACGGCGCCATCGGTGGCGGCGGGTTCTCCATGGATGCCAGCGGGCCGGGATCAGGCCGCCTTCTTGGCGGGGACCTTGGTCTGCTCGATCAGCTCCCAGAACTTCGGGTTGTCCTGCAGCTTTCCGTCCTCGTCCTCGGCGAGGTTCGAGCGGAAGAGGAAATCCTTGAGCGTGTGCTTGCTCAGGATGCGATGGACCACGATGCCGAGCGGATGCCGCTCGAAATACACGCGGTAATCGCCGAGCCGGTAGCGTGTGAGCGTCCGGTTGTTCCGGCTGAGATGGCCGAACTGCGCGTCGTCCCGCTGCAGCTCGCGGGGCAACCCTCGGAACTCGCCGAGCACATGCAGCTGGAGGTCCTTGGGCAGCTTCGCCAGCTCGGCGGCGCTGGTCGGGTTGAAGATGATCTGGAACGGCGGCACGCGCGGAAGCTGGCCGGTCCGGGCCGGGCGGGCAAGCGGGCTCGATGGCGACGCCAATGGCGGCGGCGTTTCCGCCAACCGGCGGGGAGCGCGATCCCCGCCATCCGCCGACCTTGGGACCGATGAAACTGAACCGGATCGCGTCGGTCTTCCATCCCACCGACTTCTCCCGAGGCGATGAAGGCGCCTTCGCCCACGCGCTGCGGGTCGCGTTGTCCGGCGAGGCGATCCTGGCGCTCATGCACGTCGGCGACGCGGACGAGGAGATGCATTGGTCCGATTTCCCGAGCGTGCGCGGCATGCTCGCGTCGTGGGGTGTGCTGCCTCGCGGAGCCAGCTCGGGCGACGTGGCGCGGACAGGCCTGAAGGCCGAGAAGATCCGGCGCCGGGACCGCGATGCCGCCGAGGCGATCTGCGACCACGTCGAGGCCGAACAGCCGTCGTTGGTCGTCCTGTCCACGCATCAACGTCGCGGGATCTACCGATGGCTCCATCCCTCCGCGTCCGAACGGATCGCCCGCGCGCACGACGGCATGACTTTGTTCGTCCCGCGGCGCGTGCTCGGGCTGGTCCACACCAACACCGGCGAGGTGAGGCTGGCCCGGGTGCTGGTCCCGGTGGACACGCATCCTTCCGGGCAGGCCGCGGTCGATGCCGCGGTCTTGCTCGCGCGCACGCTCCGCTGCGTGGAGGTCCACTTCATCCTGTTGCACGTCGGGCGCGAGGAGGACATGCCGGCGGTCCATTTTCCGGACTCGGAGGGATGGACCCACGAGACGCGAGCCTGGTCGGGCCCGGTGGTGGACCACATCCTGGAGACGGCCGAGGCCTGCGACGTCGACCTGATCGCGATGGCCACCCGCGGCCACCACGGCTTCCTCGATGCATTGCTCGGCAGCACGACGGAACAGGTGCTGCGAGCCTGCCGGTGTCCGCTGCTGGCGGTGACGGCACATTGAAACGTCATCCGCACCTACGGGGTCGCGGCGCTTTTGCGGATTGGACGCCGGAGGATTTCCCGCGAACGTCCTTCCCGTGAACGTCGCCGGGAGCCCGCAGAAGACCACCGTCCAGTCCATCGCGCAGATGAAGGGCCGCGCCCGGGTCGCCGCCCTCACCGCCTACGATTTCCCCGGCGCGAAGCTGCTCGACGAGGCCGGTGTGCCCTTCCTGCTCGTCGGCGATTCGCTCGGCATGGTCGCTCTCGGACATCCCGACACCACGCATGTCACGATGGACGACATGCTCCACCACACGCGCGCCGTCGTCCGGGCCAAGCCGTCGGCGCTGGTCGGCTCGGACCTCCCGTACCGCAGCTACGATTCTCCGCAGCAGGCCGTCGCCAACGCACGGCGACTGGTGGAGGCGGGCGCCGAGTTCGTGAAGGCGGAAGGCGGCCGCGAGATCCTGCCGCAGGTGGAGGCCATCCTTGCCGCCGGCATCCCGTTCTGCGCGCACCTCGGCATGCTGCCGCAGCATGTGGTCGAGGAAGGCGGGAAGTACCGCATCAAAGGCCGCGACGACGCCGGCCGTGCCACGCTGCTCGACGACGCGGCGGCGCTCGACGCGGCGGGCGCGTTCGCCTGCGTGCTCGAGCTGGTGACGCCGCCGGTCGCGAAGGAGATCACCGCGGCCTGCCCGCGGATGGTCACGCTCGGCATCGGCAGCGGGCCGGATTGCGACGGGCAGATCCTGGTGACGTCCGACCTGACCGGGGCCTTCCCTTGGTTCACGCCGAAGTTCGCCACGCCCCGGGCGAGGACCGGCGAGGAGATCCGCCGCGCCGTCGGCGAGTGGAGGGCTTCGCTCGGGTCGTGAAGCCCGGCGCGGGCCCGGCGCCCTTCACTCCGGGAGCCGACCAGCGGACCAGAGCAATCCGCGGCTCACGTACTCGAGGAAGACGGGATCGCTGAACGTCTCGTCGGAATGGCCGTAGGTGGTGCCGAAGACGCGGGCTTTGCCGTAGCGGTTGATCCACGCGACCGGATAGGTCTTGCCGTCGGCCTCGCTCACCGAGGTGGCGAGCGCCTGCGCGCCGGGCCACAGCTTCTCGATGATGTAGAGCTCGTCCTTCGGCGTCACCCAGTTGTCGGGCATCCCCTTCACGATGGCGTGGGCGGGCGAGACCTTCTTCACGGGATACCGGCTCATGTGGTCGTGGCGGCGGCTGGTGACCCCGAGGAACTCGCGCCAATCGTCCACATCCGTCGCGCGGTAGGTGTGCATCGCGCAGTGGATCACCACGGCCGGCACGCCGGCGTGGTGCGCGGCGGTGATCCTGCGGATGTACTCGGGCGACCGGGTGTCGGCGAAGCATTCGTTGTGCACGACCACGTCGTAGTGCTTCGCCCAATCCGGATCGCCGTAGAGAGGGATCTCGGCGCGCGTGCCGGTGCCGCCCTCGTTGACGATCGTCCACTCGACGCGGGCGTGGTGCCCGACCGCGTTGGTGAGCTGCGCGCTCTGGAAGGCGTAGTTGTGGCAGCATCCGCCGGTGATCAGCAACGCGCGGATCGGCCGGGCCGGAGCGGACCCGGTCGTCGAGCAACCCGAGACGACGACGGCGAAGACCGACAGCACCAAGGCGACGAGGGCACGGGATGACATGTGCCGATGCTAGGAGCCGAGGCGCGCCCGGGTCAACGTTCCCGCCGAGAACGCCGGGTGTCCGGCCGCCCGTGGTGTGGGTAAGCCCGAAGTGCGGCCCCTTCCCGTCGCGCGGTCGGACGATCTGCGCGTAGGACGTGGCTTCGGCTTGGAAGCGGCGGCCGATCTGCTTGGACCGGGAACGGGCCGGCCCGGAGGGACTCTACCGGGCGGCCTCTGCGACCTGCGCGTCCTTGAGCCGCCGCTGTTCACGGAGCTCGGCCTCATACGCCGACCGGTCGCCGTGGATCGCGGACGGGGCACGGCCTGCGTCGGCTGGTCGCAAGAGGTCTCGATCGCGGGCGCAGCCGGTGGAGGCGAGAATCAGCCCGATGCTGCCGAGGCCGGAGAGCACTCGGGCCATCCGGTACAGGGGAGAGGCCATGGACGGAATCCAACGTCGACCCGCCGGGTTGGCCAGCCGATTTTTCGCCCTTCTCGGCGCCCGCTGGCCTCGCCCGCCTACCTCCGGCAGCTCAGCCCGCAAGCGCGGCCTGGAGCGCGCGCAACTCCTCCGCGACCTGCGCCGGGTCGTCGAGCGTCTGGGCGATCTCGTCGCGGAGGATGCCGCGATAGCGCTGGCGCAGCCGATGGACCGCCACCCGCACGGCACCTTCTTCCATCGCCAGTTCGGCGGCGGCCCGCGGGTAGGGGATGACCGCTTCGCCGACCATCAGGAATCCCTTCGTCTGCTCGAAGAGCCGGGCCTTGCCTTCGGCGGCGCACTCGTCGCGCAGCCGGGTCACGACGCGTTCGAGCAGAGCGAGCGCCCATCGGCGGTCGAACGCGCGGTCCGGGCTCGCCGGGTCGGGAGAATCGAGATGGTAGCGCGCATCGGCGTCCTGCCAGTCGAGCGGGAGAGGCTCGGTGCCGCCGCCGCGCTTCTGGGCGTGCGCGCGGTCGTGCGCGTTGGCGAGGAAGTGCTTCAGCGCCGCGAGCAGGAACGCCCGGAACCGGCCGCGCTCGGCGGCGAGGCCCTCCAGGTAGTTCTTCTCCAGGAAGCGCGCGAAGAACCCCTGCACCAGATCTTCCGCGTCCTCCTTGGTCTTCCCCTGTCGGCGGACGTAGGCGTAGAGCGGATACCAGTAGGTCCGGCACAACTCGCCGAGAGCTTGGTCGGATTGCGGCGACGACTTGCGGCCCGCGGCGAGCACGACCGTCCAGCGGGTCGTGGCGAAGACATCGCGCGGTGGGCTGGATGTTGCGGATGAAGAGTCGGAGCTCACTCGGCTACGCATGGTTCGTGGGCGGGTTGGCCCGCAACCCTCTCGGTGGACTAGAAAGCTCTCGCCGTTGGATGCAGCAGAACATCCCGAGGACTCAACGCGGCCGGGGTGGAAGGAGCCGCAACGTGACCACGCCGATGTCGATGGTGCCCGTCGCCGGTTCGGCAGGGACGGTGATGGTGATCGGGTCGGCCGTTGCTTGCACCATCAGGTGGCCGTTCGCCTCAGCGGTAGGGTCGACGTAGGCAAAGAAATCCACTTGGTAGGTGCCCGGCTCGATCTCTTCGGCATAGAGCTTGTCATCCTGTTGCACCACTATGGGGAATCGCTTCCCGGCCTTGATGAGCTTTTGCTGCTCCGGGCTTTTACGCCATCGCTCGAAGGCGACCGGATCATCGCCCACACCGGCCGGCGGTCCGGGGATCGGCGTATGCACGAGGCCCACAAACTGCCAATTCGGCTCCGGCTCCGGCCCTGCCGGCCACATCAGCCGTCCGGTGAGCCGGTGGCCGCTCACGCCGAGCGCGACTGTGGTCACTGCGCCCTGCCGCACCTCCACTTCGGTGCTGCGCCCGGGCGCCAAACCGCCGTTGGCGGACCGCAGTAAGCGCGTCAGCTTCACCCGGCCAGGCGGCACGTGCTCGAAGCGGAAGCGCCCGTCGGGGTCGGTCTCGGTCTTGAAGGCCAAGATGCGGAATCGCAGGGGCTTGGCCTCGCTCCCTTCCAGAGGCTCGACCGCGAGATCGCGTCCGACGACCGGCTGGTCGCCGGACGTCAATCGGCCTTCGATCCGCCCCCACGGTTGGAGTGCCCAGTGCGTCTGGCCGGCGAGCTGCCCCGGTTTCGCCTCCGCGAAACCGCTGTCGTGGACCGCGAAGACCCGTTCCAACCGATCGTCCAACGGCAACCGGAAGCGCCCGTCATTGTAGGTCTGTACCCGGCGGCCGTCTTGCAGATCGGCATCGCTGAACCTCTCGCCGACCAGCGTCGCAAACTCGCCGCTGCGGACCATCGCGACCTCCGCGCCGGTCGCCGGACGTCCGTCGGGCGTCAGGATGGTGACGATGGTGTCCGCGGATCCGGCTAGTAAGTTCGTGGGCTCCGCCTTTTGCGCTAGCGCTAGCACGTGCGCCTTCTCCAAAGCCGACGCGCGCTGTCGCTCGGCCTGATTCGCGGCGCGGATTGCATTGAGAATCACGACGAAGGGAACTCCGATGATCAACGCCACGGCCGCCCCGACCACGAGACGACTTCGCCGCTGTCCCTCGGTCGGTGCGGCGATGCCCGCCCGCCGGCGCAGCAGCCCTACGAAGAGGGCCGCTATGCCGCCCAACACACCGCCGCCCAGTAGGCCGAGCGAAAAGTTGGCAGGCAAATTGGGTTTCGACGGGTGCAAAG
>JANNAJ010000175.1:0-1936 GCA_031384285.1 Verrucomicrobiota bacterium | reverse complement strand
GGCTGGAAGCCCCGGAACAGACAGGCCAGAGGCACTGTCCTACTTTCCAGACAGGCTCTGGGCCGGAACGATGCAGCAGAGGTCGGGATGGAACGGGCCCACCGGCCCGTTGGGGAGGGCGCCCCGCCCGCCGCTCTGGGTGCGCCGGGAATGCGCCCTTTGGTGGGCGCGCTGGCCGTGCCGAAGCTCGGCGGCAAGTTGCCGCGGAAAACGGCCAAGTCGGCCGTTCCACCCGGATCCAATCGCATCGTTCCGGCTGGGATGCGGCCGGGAGGTGTCCGACGCGGGGTGAAGACCCCATGTTCGCGCCGGGCGATGGATGTGATCTTCAGGGGTCCGCTCTTGCAACGACCACGACCGTGGTCAAAGCGGGACCGCGGAACTCCGAACACCACCGAAACGAACATCATGCGATCCTCCACGAACTCCTCCAGCCATATGCTCCGCACCTGGGCCCTCGCCGCCGCGTTGTGCGCCATCCCGCTGCTCTCCGGTCCGACCGGCTGCACCACCGGCAGCCGCTACAAGCAGAGCACCGGCGAAGTCATCGACGACCACGGCCTCTCCTCCGACGTGAAGAGCGCCTTGGCCGCCGACACGCGCTTCAAATATGACGACGTGAACGTGGCGACGTTCAAGGGCGTCGTGCAGCTGAGCGGCTTCGTGAACAACCGGGACCAGAAGACCCGCGCCGGCGAGCTCGCCGGGAAGGTGGCCAACGTGAAAGACGTCCAGAACAACATCAGCATCAAGGAGTGAACCGCGCGGGGCGGCGCCTGGCCGCCTGGCTCCGACGCCGGATCGGCCGTGCCGATCCGGCTCCGTGCGAGATCGGGCCTCATGCCGCGTCCGGCGGCGTGAGCGGGTGTCCGTGGACGCCCCAGCGCCAACCGAGGATCTCCGGCAGGTCCTGCCCGTGCTCGTCGATGTAGCTGCGGTGCTCGGCGCGTTTCTCGACGAGCCGTCGCCGCAGCGCCTGGCCTTCGGGACCGGCCACCGGCACGCGGTCGATGACGTCCATCACCAGGTGGAAGCGGTCCATGTCGTTCAGCACCGTCATGTCGAACGGCGTCGTGACCGTGCCTTCCTCCTTGTATCCGCGGACGTGGATCCCGTGGTGGTTGGTGCGGCGGTAGGTCAGCTGATGGATCAGCGACGGATAGCCGTGGAAGGCGAAGATGACCGGCTTGTCGGCGGTGAAGAGCGCGTCGAACGCGTCGTCGTCCAGCCCGTGTGGATGCTCGCTGCCCGGCTGGAGCCGCATGAGGTCGACGACGTTGACCACGCGGACCCTCAACGCCGGCAGATGGTCGCGCAGGATCGACACGGCGGCCAAGGTCTCGAGCGTCGGCACGTCGCCGGCGCACGCCATCACGACGTCGGGGCCGCCATCGCGCTCGTTGCCGGCCCAGGCCCAGGTCCCGATCCCGGCGACGCAGTGGGCCACCGCGGCGTCGAGGTGCAGCCACTGCGGCGAAGGCTGCTTGCCGGCGACCACGACGTTCACATAGCCGCGGCTGCGAAGGCAGTGGTCGGTGACCGAGAGCAGCGTGTTCGCGTCGGGCGGGAGATAGACGCGGACCACGCGGGCCTTCTTGTCCACGACGTGGTCGATGAACCCGGGATCCTGGTGGCTGAAGCCGTTGTGGTCCTGTCGCCACACGTGGGAAGAGAGCAGGTAGTTGAGCGAGGCCACCGGCCGCCGCCACGGGATCCCGTTGGCGACGTCCAGCCATTTGGCGTGCTGGTTGAACATCGAGCCGACGATGTGGATGAAGGCCTCGTAGCAGCTGAAGAACCCGTGCCGGCCGGTGAGCAGGTAGCCTTCGAGCCAGCCTTCGCACTGGTGCTCGCTCAGCATCTCCATGACCCGGCCGTCCGGGCCGACGTCCTCGTCGTCGTCGTGGATCTCCGCGGTGGAGCAGCGGTCGGTCAC
>JANNAJ010000155.1:0-5563 GCA_031384285.1 Verrucomicrobiota bacterium | reverse complement strand
GTTCCAACTCGGTCTCGGTCAGCTTGAGCAAGGCCGTCGCCACGACGGCGACGGGGTTCAAATGCACGGCGACCAGGACGAATGCCGCCAACCACGGAGAGACGATCGCCACGACGCGGCGCACGGGGAAGGATTTCACGGCCGGCAGCGTGCCGGATCCACCGCCGCCCGCGAAGCGCGAAGTATCGGATAAAGTCGGAGAAAACCTCCCCTGCCCCGCTATCGAAGGTCCCGACCACGCCACTTTCCCAGCAATCCGCGACAAGAATCGCGTGGACGCCCGGCTTTCGGGCCTCGAAACGGCGTGTCCTCACGCCTGTTCATCGAGGTGGTCAATCTCCTTGGGCTTTGAGTTCGACCGCTTCCGAGCGGATCGACACGACTTTGCCTTGCCTGTCGAAATCGTACCGCTGGAGCACGCGTGCCGCGGAGAAATCGACCAGATAACGATAACCTTTGGCACTTTCGTTGTCCTCGCGACCCACTAACGTCAGCGAGACCAGGTCGCCTAGCTTCTTCAGATCGCTTTGGATGCTCTTCTGCTCGGAAGCAAGTCCCTTCCAAAAGACCCGATCGTAATCGGCGACGACCATCGCGCCTCTCATGGCGTCGCCGATGACCTTTTTGACTTGGAGGGCCACCTCCGGTTCTTGGTCCGCCAACGGTTTGAACCCGTCCAGGAAGAACCGCTGCATGTTCGGTGGCAATCGGAGCAGAGGACCGCCCATCTGCTCCCGGATCCGGGGCAGAAAGTAGTGATGCGGCCCTTTCTTGAGCTCTTCCTCCAAGTTCAACCGGACTTTGTCCGTCGATCGAGGGTCCGGAAACAGATGGATCTCGCCGGACCTGAGGTCGTAGGCGTTCGAGTACTGGGTCGCGAACTCGCCGTCTTGCAGGCATGCCCGGAGGATGGAGGAACCGTCGGCGACCGTCGCTGAAGGCGACTTCGCGAGAGCCGTTGCGAGCTTCTTTGCTCCGAAACCGAAACCGCGGCTGCGGGTGGAGCGCTCGACGGTCAACGCGCCATCTTTCGCTCCGATGATCGCCGACGCTCCGGTCCGGTCGGCGACGAAGATCGTGGCGCGCGCGAACTCAGCTTCCCGGTGGGTCTGGTAGAACAGGATGGCGTCGTCCACGCTCCGGCAACTTTCCAACATCCGTTCGCTGGGGTTGCCCCGGACCGGTTTCATGGTCGAGGCAGGCGTCCACCGGGCTTCGGAACCGGCGACCCAATCGAAGGCCACACCTTCCGTGTTCACGCCGCCTTGGGCCCAACCGTTGGCGAAGCCGACATAGGCACATCCCATGTGGCCTTCGCCTGCGGGCAAGAACCAGATCCGGCTCTCTGGATCCGACCAGTCCTCGTTGTTGAAGAAGAGCGTGCGGCTCGCGTCCGTGAGCACGAAGACGGTGCACGCGGCGGCTGGGTTTGATGGCGACACGGCCAAGGCCAGTCCCAAGGTGACGGACAAGAGGCGTGCTTTGCACGAGGGCCGGGCAGATGGGGGCGTCGACATACCGATGGTGGACACCCGGAGGCGATCCTATGTTTCACTCGAAGGGTGGAGATCACCGCCGAGACCGCTCACCGCGATTTCGCCCGGATCCGCAGGACGACCACCATCCCTGCCGCAAGGAACGCGGTCACCGCCCACGCCGGCGCGGTGACGTTACCGGTGAGCGCCTGAGCTGCCGCGCTCACCGCGGGACCGCCGCAGATGCCGAGACCGATCAACGCCTCGTGGATCCCGCCGTGCTCGCCATGGGTATCGCTGCCGTCCATCGCGTAGTAGAGCGACGAACAATAGAGCAACGCGAAGGCCCAGCTGAAAGCCACCTGCGCCACCACCAGGAGCCAGACCGAGGGCGCCAGCATCACGGTCACGAAGCTGCCCGCCAGCAGGACGAACGCCGTCATGAACCAGCCGAAGTGGTAGTGCCAGCCGCCCCAGAACCATAGCTTCAAGAACGCCAGCGCGCGGACGTAGTACCAGACCGACATGACGAGCCCGGCTTCAGCGATCCCGAGCCCGACATTCGTGGCGATCCCGGGCACCACCGCGAGGATCGTGTTCGCCGCCATGTAGTTGAACGGGTTCGCCGCCCAGGCCAGCCGTTGGAAATAACGCGGACGGCCCGATGCTCCATGGTTCTCCGTGCTGGCCGGCTTTGGTGTCGCCGAGGCGGCCCAGACGTCGTGCCTCGCCTGGAGGGACCAGGTCGCCGCGAACTGCCCGACATGGATCACCGCCGGAAGCCAGTAGAGGCTCGGGTGCCCGAGATGCTCGAAGAGCCATCCGCCGCCCGAGAACCCGAGGGCGGCGGTCCCGGCCCAGACGACGTTGTAGAGGCCGACGCGGTCCGGCAGACGGTCCGGCGTCTCGTGCTCGCTCACCAAGGCCTCGAGGATCGGCCACGTGAAGCACATGGTGATCGTCCACAGCCCGAGCGCCAGGAGCTGGCCCCAGAGCGCCGGCACCAGCCATCCGACGACCACGGCGGCGGCCATCCCTCCGAACCCGATGCGCAACGAGGTGAAGTAACCGTGCCGCTGCCCGAACCGGCCGCCGTACCAAGAACCGCCGATGTAGATGAACCCGTGGACGGCGCTGACCGTGAGATTCTGCAGGTTCCCGAACCCGTGCGCGTCGCGCAGCAGGAACATCAGGTAGTTGAAGTAGTAGGCGGTCGCGAAGGAGTTCAGACCTTCGAGGACGTAGTAGCCGGTCTTGGACGGGGATGGGCGCACCTGGGGAAATACAGTGGATAGGACGGCGAGAACGGGACGACACCCGGAAGCGGGCGCGCGGAGTCAAGGGATGCACCCCCGGCGCGGCAAGCGGGATTTCGCTGCGGCACCGGGTCCGGGGAACGCCCGCTCCCGCCCCGCCGACCAGCCGGTGGACCGTCGGCAGCAAGACGTCCGGCGACAGATGACCGGGCGAGGCATCGGCGGTCTCCTCTTGGGAACCGGATGCCGCACCGGACCGCGGTCAGCGTTCCGCATGGAACACGATGACGCTCAGCGGCGGCAACGTGAACAACGCCGAGTGGCGCTGGTTGTGCACGGCGTAGTCCTCGGACGTGACGCCGCCGGCATTGCCGAGGTTGCTGCCGCCATAGGCCGCGGCGTCGCTGTTCAGCACTTCGCGCCACGAACCCGGAAGCGGCAGGCCGATCCGGTAAGCATGCAGCGGGTTGGGCGTGAGGTTGAGCACGACGAGCATGTGGCCGCCGGTCTGGCGGTCGTGGCGGATGAAGCTGAGCACGCTGTTCGCGTGGTCGCCGCAATCCACCCACCAGAAGCCGTCGCTATCGTAGTCGCCGCGCCAGAGCGCGGGCGTCGCTTGGTAGACCGCGTTGAGGTCGGCTAGCCACTTCTGGCAGCCGGCATGGAACGGGCCGGCGTCGAGCAGCCCCCAACTGAGCTCGGAGTTCGCGTCCCATTCTTGGGGTTGTCCGATCTCGCCGCCCATGAAAAGCAGCTTCTTGCCGGGGAAGAGCCACTGGTAGCCGAGCAGCACGCGGAGGTTGGCGAAGGCCTGCCAATCGTCTCCGGGCATGCGCCGGCGCAAGGAGCCTTTGCCGTGGACCACCTCGTCATGGGAGAGCGGCAGCACGAAGTTCTCGTGCCCTTGGTAGAGCATCGCGAAGGTCAGGTCGTTCTGGTGGAAGCGCCGGTGGATCGGATCGCGCCCGAAATAACCGAGCGTGTCGTGCATCCAGCCCATGTTCCACTTGAGGCTGAAGCCGAGTCCGCCGAGCCACGGCGGACGCGACACCATCGGGAACGCTGTGCTCTCCTCGGCGATGGTCACCACGCCCGGATGCGCGGTGTGGACGGCGTGGTTGAAGTGCTTGAGGAACTCGATGGCCTCGAGGTTCTCGCGGCCGCCGAACTGGTTGGGGACCCATTCGCCGTCCTTGCGCGAATAGTCGAGGTAGAGCATCGACGCCACCGCGTCCACGCGCAGGCCGTCGATGTGGAAGCGCTCGCACCAGTGGAGCGCGTTCGCGATGAGGAAGTTGCTCACCTCGTGCCGACCGAAGTTGAAGATCAACGTGCCCCAGTCCTGGTGCGCGCCCTGCCGCGGATCGGCGTGCTCGAAGAGCGCCGTTCCGTCGAACTTCGCCAGCGCCCATTCATCGCGCGGGAAATGCGCCGGCACCCAGTCCACGATCACGCCGATGCCCGCCTCGTGCAGCGCGTCCACCAGGAACTGGAACTCGTCCGGCGTGCCGTAGCGGCTGGTCGGCGCGTAGAAGCCGGTGACCTGATAGCCCCAGCTCGGATAGTAGGCATGCTCGGCCAGCGGCAGGAACTCGACGTGCGTGAAGCCCATCCGCCGCACGTAATCCACCAGCGGTCCGGCGATCTCGCGGTAGCCCGGCGATTCGGTCGCCGATTTCTTGCGCCACGACCCGAGATGGACCTCGTAGATGCTGATCGGCGAGCGGAGCGGATCGGCGGCTTTGCGCTTCTCCAGCCAAGCGGCGTCGTTCCAAATGAACTTCCGCGTGTCCCACACGATGGCGGATTGCTTGGGCGGCAGCTCGAAGAAGGCGCCGAACGGATCGGTGTTCACCTTCAGGTTCCCGTGCGCGTCGAGCATCTCGAACTTGTACAGCGCGCCTTCGCCCACGCCGGGCACGAAGATCTCCCAGACGCCGGACGATCCGAGCACCCGCATCGCATGGCGGCGGCCGTCCCAGTCGTTGAAGGTGCCGATGACCGAGACGCGCCGGGCGTTCGGCGCCCAGACGGCGAACGCGGTGCCGGCCACGCCGTCGAGCGTGAGCAATTGCGCGCCCAGGACATCGCCGAGGCGCAGATGGTTGCCCTCGCCGAAGAGATGCAGGTCGGTGTCGCCGACCGTCGGCCAGAAGGAATACGGATCGCGCCCCTGCGTCTTCGTGCCGTCGGCCCAGGAGACCACGAGGTCGTAGGCGTAGACGGTCGCGACCTTCTTCGTCGAGCCCTCGAACACCGCGGTGTCGCCGAGCCGCTTGAGTACCAGCTTCGGCTGCGTCTTGTCGTGCACCGGCACCAGCTCGACCTTGGCCGCACCGGGCAGATGCGCCCGCGCGACGACGCCCGAGCCATCCCCGAGCGGATGCATCCCCAGCAACGTGTGCGGCGAACGGTGGACCAGGCTGGTGAGCGAGTTCAGTTCCGCGGAAGTGAGGAGCACGGCGGGATTAAACGCCGGACCTCCGCAAACTGGAACCGGAAAGCGGCCTGAACTTCGGGGAGGACGCGGCCCGGGGCGCGGGAGCGCGCTCAATGATCTCGGGATCCAGTTGAGCGAACGCTCCGGTGGCGGACGTGTTCCAGCGGCTGCTAAGCCCGTAGCCGCCGAGGGGACAGGCGGATTCCCCGAGGCATCCCACCGCAGGGTGGCCTTTCGCCTCCTCATGGCGGCGGCCACACGTCCGGCGAAGCCGGGAGGGCGGCGGTTCCACCCGCGCCCCATGATTTTCTCCGCCCCACGGTTTGGCGGTTCTCAAGCGGGACGCCCGCCAAGATGTCTATCCGGGCGCGTCTCTCGCGAATCGATCGGGG
>JANNAJ010000111.1:0-1668 GCA_031384285.1 Verrucomicrobiota bacterium | reverse complement strand
CCTACACGTTGATGTCGCCGCTCGACGCCGTTCTGAGGCTGGTCGATCCGCGCGGTGTCGTGCTGGCGATGGAGCACGACGACGGCCGCACCTTCGATCCGCTGCTCACTTGGACGGCCCGGTCCGCCGGCCGCCACATCGTGCAGGTCTTCGGCTTCGCCTATCCCGCAGAATCCGAGGTGCGCTTCACCGGCAACGCCAAGTGCGTCTACCGGCTGCATCTCTCGGGCGGACCGGTCGTGAGCCACACCGTCCCGCTCGGCGTCCGGCGCGGGGTGCGCACGCCGCTCCGGGCCTTCGGCTGGAACCTCGGCAAGGACGCGGACCGCGAGGTCTTGTCCGACGCGGTCCCGGCCGCGTCGGATGCGACCCGGACGGAGTTCCTTTTTCCCGGTGCCGTCCGGGCGATCGTCCTACCGGTCGGCGACGGACCTGAATCGGTCGAGTCCGAGCCGAACGGCACGGCCGCCCAAGCGAACCGGATCGAGGTCCCGGGCGCCGTCACCGGCCGCATCGGGGAAGCCGGCGACGAGGACCGCTTCGTCTTCAAAGCGAAAAAGGACGAGAAGCTGTCGGTCGAGGTGCGCTCCGCGGCGTTCGGATTCCCGCTCGACGCCTGGCTGAAGGTGGAGGACATGGCCGGCAAGGAGCTCGCCAAGAACGACGACAGCACCGGGGCCGATCCGGGCCTCGTCTGGTCCGCACCGGCGGACGGCGAGTTCGTCCTCGCGGTCGGCAACCTCGTCCACCGCGGCGGACCGGACCACCTCTACCGTCTCGCAATCGCGCGTCCGGTCGCGTCGATGAAGGCCACCGTCGCGGCGGACGGGTTCGTCGTGGAACCCGGCAAGACCAATGAGGTCAAGGTCTCCATCTCGCGCCGGCACGGGTTCGCGGCGAAGCTCGTCGTGTCGGTGAAAGGCCTGCCGGCCAATGTGAAGAGCGCGCCGGTCGAAGTCGCCGAAGCGGGCACCGAAGCGGTGTTGCGATGGATCGCGGACGTCGACGCGAAGCCGTCCGCCGGACCGGTGGAGATCGTGCTCGTCGAGACCGGACCAGGCCGCGAGCACCGCGCCGTCCACGAGCTCGCCACGACCGGCGAGAACAACGGCGTGCCCCAAGGTTTCAAGCAGCTCGTCATCGGCTCGACCGAGAAACTCTGGCTGACCGTGCCGCCGCCTCCGGCCCCGAAGGCCGACGCGAAAGCCGAGGTGAAAGCCGAGGTGAAAAAATGAGCCCGCACCCCGATATGGCGGATGGCCCGCCGGCCCGAAGCAAGACGACGCTCGCCCGCGGTCCGACCGCATGGGCCGGACGTCCGCCGAGACATCGGTTCCCCATGATCCGCAGATTTTTCCGATCCGTTTCCAAAGAGGTCCGTCGCGCGACGACGACCGCGTGGATGTCGTCGTTCGCCGCGGCGACGGTGGCGATCGGCGCGGATATCGCGCCGCTTCCTCCCGCCGCAGGCCGGACTGTCGATTTCGCCCGAGATATCCAGCCGATCCTGGCCGGATCCTGCATCTCCTGCCACGGCCCGGAGAAGCAGAAGGGAAGCTACCGCCTCGATTCCCGGGCCGCGGCGCTCAAGGGCGGCGAGACGTACGATCCGGCGATCAAGCCCGGTGACAGCGCCGGAAGCCCGTTGATCCGGTTGGTCGCCGGTCT
>JANNAJ010000096.1:0-25587 GCA_031384285.1 Verrucomicrobiota bacterium | reverse complement strand
CGATGGTGCCGCCGAACTCGGAGACGCGGGTGCGCTTCCGGTCGCGGCAGGATTCCACCGCTTTGCGCAACTCGTCGCGCAGCGATGGGTCGGCCGGGATGCAGGGCAACAACACGACCGGGGTGGTGACGTCGTCGGTGTTCAACTGAAGATCTCCCCGGCCGCACAAGCCGAGGATGAACGGTTGGAGGAACGTCATGTCGCGGACGCGGTAGAGCTCCAGCTCGTCGGTGCGCTTCGTGAAGATCCCTTGGGTCACCCGGACCCGTTCGGTGGTGATCTCGATGCGATGGCTGCTGCGATGCCACCAGCGCCAGAGCGCCCACGGGATCGGGAGCACCAGCAGGCAGCCGAGGTTCAGCCAGAAGTCTTGGGCGGCCGACGGGCTGCCTTTCCAGAGGGTCTGTTCCGGGGTATCACTCATCGCGCCCACTCTTGCGCGCGATGGTGCGTCCGCCAGCAGGAAGTTGGTGCCGCGGACCCGTCTGCTCGCGGCGCATCGCTCAGACCTCTTCGAGCGGCATCGTGGCGTCGCCGAACTTCGGCAGGCGCACATCCATCTTGTCCATCATCGACAGGTACAGCCGGCACATCTGGCGGTCCGGCTTGCCGGTGTGGTCGAGCACGCGGCCGCCGCGGATGCGGCCACCGCCGCCGCCGAGCAGGACCACCGGGAGGTTGGTGGCGTCGTGGTTCCCGTTCAGCATGGACGAGCAATACATCAGCATCGTGTTGTCGAGCAGCGTGCGCGGGCCTTCCTGGATGCCGTCGAGCTTGCGCGCGATGTAGGCGACCTGCTCGAGGAAGAACTGGTTCACCTTCAGCCACTCCGCCGTGTCGCTGTGCGAGAGGAGATGGTGGATCATGTAGTCCACGCCGAGGTTGGGGAACCGGAGCGAGCTGTGGTCGTTGTTGAGCTTGAGGGTGGTGATGCGGGTGGTGTCGGTGCGGAAACCGAGCACGAGGATGTCGCACATCAGGCGCATGTGCTCGGCGATGTCCTGCGGGATGCCGTCGGCCGGGCGGGGCATGTCCGGCGCGGTCGAAGCGGGCCGCCAGCCTTGGAGCTCGCCCTTCTTGCCGGCGTTCTCGATGCGTTGCTCCACGTCGCGGACGGAATCGAGGTATTCGTCGAGCTTGTGCTGGTCGCCGCGGCTGATGTTCCGGCGGAGATCCGCGGCATCGGCGAGCACGGCGTCGAGCACGCTCTTGTCGCCCTTCTCCGCGCCGTCCTTGAACAACCGGTCGAACGCCAGCGCGGGATAGATCTCCAGCGGCGTCGGCGTGGTCGGCGAGCTCCACGAGATGTGGGAGCTGTAGAGCATCGAGTAGTTCTTGTGGACCGAGGGGTTCGATCTCTCGCAGCCGAGCACGAGGCTGGGGACCTTGGTCGAGCGGCCGTAGCGCTGGGCCAGGAGCTGGTCGATGCTGGTGCCGGAGCGGATCTCGCCCCCGGAGGCGAGCGGCGCGCCGGAGAGCAGGTTGCCGGTCTGCGAGCTGTGGATGTTGCCCTTGAGGGCCTCCTCGTTGTGGAGGCCGCGGACGAAGAGCATCTTCTCGCGGAAGTCCGACAGCGGCGCGAGCACCTTGCCGAGCTCCATCTGCTTGCCCTCGCCCTCGGCCCACCATTCCTTGGAGTGGAAGCCGTTCCCGGAGAAGAGCACGGCGAGCCGGACCGGAGCCTCGCTGGCGGGCCTGACACCCGACGGCGGTGCGTCGCCCCAGACGGTCAAGGATTCCATCCACGGCAGCGCCATGGTGACGCCGACTCCGCGGAGGAACGTGCGGCGGGAGAAGTGGTGGGTGGACATAGGCGTGCGTCGGTCGTCGGACGGTGAGGTCCTGAACTTCTGGAGGCGTCTCGAAGAAATCTGTCCCAAACGTTGTCGGACGACAACGGTCCATCTTTGAGCGGATGGGTGGAAAGCGGGTGGACCCACCTTGCCGGACCCCGCTTCGGGGATGGTTCCACTGGCGCGCTGATGCCGAGGGCATCCGGATCCGCCGAACACGCGTCGGTTCGGATCTCAGCCTCGTCCGTGTCCGCTTGCCCGTTGACAACCACCGTTCACGTGCATAAACGTCTCTGGTCCACTCATTAGGCACCTCACCTGCGATCACTATGGCGAACCTTCCCCGCATCTCCGAGACCGAATGGGAGATCATGCGCGTCGTGTGGGCACAGAGCCCGGTCACGGCGGCCGACATCATCGACCAGCTCTCGAAGGACGACCCCACCTGGCACCCGGTCACCGCCAAGACGCTCCTCAACCGCTTGGTCAAGAAAGGCGCCCTAGGCTACGACCTTGATGGGCGCGCCTATGTCTACAAGGCGCTGGTCAAGGAGCGCGACTGCGTCAACGCGGCCAGTTCGTCGTTCTTGGAACGGGTCTTCGACGGATCGCTCTCGACCATGGTCGCCCACTTCGTGGAGCACAGGAAACTCTCGGCGAAGCAGGTGAAAGAGCTACGGAAAGCTCTGGAAGAGCACTGATCCGGCCCGGCGTTTGCTTAGTGCGGCCATCCCTTCGCCGCCATGGACGCAGCACCATTGACCGAGTTTTTTGCCCAATTGGGCAACGCCTCCGCCCAAGCTTCATTGCTGGCGGTGGCCGTCTGGGCCACGTGCCGGGCCTTGGGACGGCACCTGGATCCGCGTTGGCGGTGCAGGCTCTGGTTGCTCGTGATCGTCCGGTTGGCTTGGCCGTTCTCCCTCCCGAGCCCGGTCAGCCTCTTCAATCTCCTTTCCGCGCCGACCCGCCTGACGAGTCCGGATGCCGTGCCGTTCTGGCTTCCCGGCGAGGTCGCCGCTCAAGCGGGACGGTGGGTGGAACAACCTTGGGTTGCATGGACCTGGACCGGTGTCGCTATCGCGCTTTCCCTACGGCTGGCGGTCGGCTGGCTCCGGTCGTTCTGGATACGCAAGGCCGCGCGGCGGATGGATCCATGGCAGGTCGGGTGGCTCGCCAAAGAGTGCGAGGACGCGACCGGGCAGGTGGCCCCGTTCGCCGTCTACGAATCGGCCCACGTGCAAAGCCCCTGCTTGGTGGGCTTCTTCCGGCCGTGTCTCCTTCTCCCGAGAGGCCTGATGGGCGAGCTCTCGCGGGACGAGCTCCGCTTGGTCTTCCTCCACGAATTGGCGCATCTCCGGCGCCGGGACCTGGCCTTGAACTGGTTGCTGGCCGCCGTCGAGAGCATCCACTGGTTCAACCCGTTGGTCTGGCTGGTGACCCGCCGTTTCCGGGCCGACCGGGAGGAAGCCTGCGATGCCTCCGCGCTGGCCGCTCGCCCGGAAGCGCGCAGGACCTACGGCGAGACATTGATCAAACTTCTGGAGCGCGGGGCCCCGTTCGCGTCGGTGCAGGACAGCACGGCGTCCGTCGGGATCCTGGGCGGCACCGAGAACGAGTTCGCTCCGTTGGTGCATCGGATGCAGGCGATCGCTCGTTATCGCCCCGAGGCCCGCACTTGGGTCGTCGGATCCTGCACTTGGCTGGCGTTGGTCTGCGTGGGCTTGACCGACGCCGAACCGAGGCCCGCGACGGAAGCTCCGCCCACGGTCGTCGTGGCCGAGACCGGTCGGTGACAAGGTCGCCGGGGGAGTCGC
Organism: Verrucomicrobiota bacterium; assembly: GCA_031384285.1. Lineage (GTDB taxonomy): Bacteria > Verrucomicrobiota > Verrucomicrobiia > Limisphaerales > UBA9464 > CAIVQB01. The sequence goes on along the minus strand of JANNAJ010000096.1, from coordinate 21,980 downwards.
ACGGAGGGCTCCGAGTCGGGGCGGTCGCCGGCGGGAAGTCGGTCCGGCCCACATATCCATCGGGCACCGGCGTCCTGGGCACGATGTCCGCGCTCTATTTCGCGACATCCCTTGCCTCGGCGCGACCCCCTGTTAGCGTGGGTCCGGTCTTGGAAGAGCGGAGGATCGCTCGTGGCGCAAGCCGCGGGAGGAAAGTCCGAACTCCATAGGGCGCAGGCCCACGTAACTCCGGTCAGGCCGGAGATACACGCGGGCAGCCGTGGCGAAAGCCGCGGTTGACAGATAGTGCCACAGAAAACGTAGACCGCCGCCGGCCGCAAGGTCGGCGGTAAGGGTGAAACGGCGGGGTAAGAGCCCACCGCCCATAGCGCAAGCGACGGGGCAAGGAAAACCTGCCTGGGAGCAAGACCAAATAGGGGACCTCGGTGCTGCCCGCACCAGTGACCGCGCAAGCGATCCGGGTCCCGGGTATCGGTTGCTCAGATAAATGATCCTCTCCGTCCGCAAGGGCGAAGACAGAACTCGGCTTACAGCTCTTCCAAGACCACTTCGCCGCCGTCGGAGCCGAGGTCCGGCCCACGGCCCGTCGCCGAGAGGTTCAACGGTGTCCGTGGAACCCGCCGCCGTGGAACCCGCCCCGGTATCCTCCGCCGAACCCGAACGAGAGCGACACCGCGGGATAGCGGTAACCGTAATAGGGATAGTACCCGTAGTCGTAGACCACCTGCGGGGCGACCACGACCTGAGGCGGAGCTTGGACGTAGGTGGTGACCGCGGGCTGCACGACGAATTGGGCCGGCTGGACGACGGTTTGAGCCGGCTGGGGATTGGCGCCGACGTAGGACGCAGGAGCTGCCGCCGGGGCCGGCGGTGCGATCGGCGCGGCAGGCGCGACCGGGGCAGAAGCAATCGCTTCGGCGCCCTTGGAACGGATCAGCATCGCGCTGAGCACCTTGTCGGAAACGCCTTCGGAACGGAGATGGATCAGGTCCGAAGCGCTCAAGGCGTAGGTAGCGGTCGCATGGTCGATGTAGGCGACGACCGTGTCGTCGCCGACCTTGGCGCGGACGAGTTTGAGCACTTCGTTCGAGCCGTAGGAGAGCGTGGGCGCCGGCACCGGTTTGGCCCCCGCCTCTTGGGCTGCGGCACGGGACACCGCACAGTCCGACAGGACGAGCACCACGGCCGCGACCAACGAGCTGCTGACGACGAAGCTTTTCATAAGAACGATTCCCCAGACCGACCACCGATACATTTTGCCCGGAACCGGGCTTCATGCGACGGGATAGACGGGCCGTACCGCCACGAATTCATCGTGCCACGCCTGCGTGCCCTTCCGGTTGCTCCCGCCTCACGCTTGATCAGGGCACGCACATGCCATCCTCGACAGGTGGAACTCGCTCAAGGGTTCTTGTTGACAAGGTCCGGGACGACCTGTGCTTGGGTCGACAGCTTGAAGGTGTCGCCCTGGGGTGTCGGCAACTCGACCTCGGCGAAGAAGGCCGTGAAGCCTGAAGCCGGCTTGGCCACATCGGCGTGGGCCGATTTGTGGTCGCCTTCGATGGTCAGTTCGCGGCTGGTCCAGGTGTCGTCGCGGAAATCGCGGTCCTTCGACTGGGCGGTCCACAAGCGGATCTTCTTCGCCGGACGGTCCACCGCCACGTCGATCCCCGCCGCGCCGTTGGCGCCGTCGCGGAGCTTCCACGTCACTTCGGGCAACGCCTCGTCCGCGGCGACCTGGGCGAACCAGTTCGCGAGCGTGATGGTGGCATCCTTGCCGCCGCCGAGATCGTGGCCGGCGTTCGGCGTCTGGAACACCACCTTCTTGGCCGGGAGGTCGTCCCAGTAGTTGCGGAGGGAATCGACGACCCAGTAGGGATCGTTGCTCCCGAGCAGGAGCAGCTTGGGCATCGTGTAGCGCGCACGATAGGCGTACGGGTCGACCCAAGAACGCAGCTGACGCATGGGTTCGTCGTCGCGCGTGTCGAGGTGCAGCTCGGTGTAGTCGTTGATCTCCTCGCTCTGGCGGCCGTACATCTTGCCGGTCCATTCGAGCTGCTTCTTCATGTTCAGCATGTCGATGACCATCGGAGCGATGGCCTTCACGCGCGGATCCGCGGCGGCGGTGAGCCAGGTCGTCCAGCCGCGCTTGCTCGCACCGGAGATGACGAACTGCTTCACGTCCTGGCCCCACTCCTTCTTGGCGAACTGCTGGACGGTGTCCATGCCGCGGACGGCGCTCTTCACCATCGGGAAGAGCAGAGGCCACGTCTTGTCACCGGTCTTGAGGTACTTGTCGAAGGTGTACGCGATGAGCGCGTCCTCGGTGCGTCCGTCGTGGAGCGGCTGGTTCGGGATCTTGGTGATGATGGCGGTGACCGCCCCGGCGCGTTGGGCGATGAGGTTGAAGCGCTCGGCGTCCTTGTCGTCGGGCGCGCCGTAGCCGCCGCCGGTGACGAAGAGCAGCGCGATGTCGGGATGCGTCAGCTTGTCCGGTCGGACGACCAGGATGTGGTGGCTCCAGAACTGTCCCTGCCACGTCTGCGAGACGAGTTCGAGATGGCTGAGCGTGGCACCGGGCAGCGGTTTCTGCTCGTTGCGCTTCCAGTTGAAGGAGGCGTCCGGCGCGCCCACGTAGTCCTCGAGCGGACCGGCGACGAGACGCAGGGCCAGGACGCTCAACGCCGCGGCAGCGGACGACAACAGTCTCGGGATATGCACCTGCGGAGGACACGCGTTGCCGTCCGGGGCGTCAAGGCCGGGCACGGCACGGCGTCGTTGGACGCGCGGAAGGGGTCGCCGTCAGGGCTCGATCCAGACCGGAGTTCCGACGGTCACCATCTGGCGGAGGTACGCAGCGTTCCAGTTCGCCAAGCGGAAGCATCCGTGGCTCTCGGTGCGACCGACCTGCTCCGGGGCCGGTGTGCCATGGATGCCGAAACCTGGCTTGTCCAGACCGATCCAGGCGACTCCGACCGGGTTGTTCGGACCGGGCGGGATGCGGATCTTGTGGCCGATCTCCTTGGCCTCGGCGGATTCCGGGAAGACCGCGGGATCGAACGTGTAGTCGGGATCCTTGACGGCGACGGCGACGTGGAGCTCTCCCACCGGGCGCTTCTCGGCGATCCGGCCGATGCTGCACGGGAAGTGCGCGAGAAGGTTGCCCTTTGCGTCGAAGGCCCGGATCCAGCGCTGTCCGAGGCTCACGCGGACCAGGGCCGCGCGCCGGGCCGGCGGATAGGCGGCGCGCGGGACGAACAGCTCGAGGCCGGCGGCCGCATGGTCCCAATCGACCGCCGGGTTCAGCCGGCGCACGAGCGATGGCTGCGCGTGGTGCCGCTCGGCGACGAGTTCGAGCAAGGTCTCGAAACCGAGCGTTCGTGCCCGGGATCTGCCGAGCCAGGTCTTCGGCACCGGCCCGAGCCCTGCGAGATCCGCGGTGGTGACGGTGATAAGGGTGAAGGGTTCGCCCCGTCCGGTCTCCAGCTCGCGGACCGTGTCGGGGTCGGGTCGGCCGGTCTGCTCAAGGCCGTGCTGCATCTGGAACGCGCGCAGCGCGGACGCGGTCTGCGCGCCACCGACGCCGTCGACCGGGCCCACGGAGATGCCGTGGCCGATGAGCGCGAGTTGCAGCGAGAGGAGCAGCTCCGGCGGTGGATTGGTGCGGGCCGCTTGTGTCCCGGCTTTCGGGATCTCGGCGCGGACCGGATCGGTGCCGGCCGCCACTTTCGGTGCCGGTTCCTTGTCGACCGGTGGTGGAGCGGCCTGCTGGGGCGCTTCGACGGCCGGCGCCGGCTTGGTCGTCGGCCGCGGGGGCGGAATGGACGGTCCGGACGGCGCGGCCGCAACAGGGAGTTCGGGCGCGGAAACGACCGGAACCTTCTTTGAAGCGGAACCGGCCCAGCGTCGCCATGCGGACCATCCCGCACCGGCAAGCACGCCGATCCCCACGCCGATCCAGAGCCAGCGTGCTTTGCTGCGGCGAGGACGGGGACCGCGCGGACCTGGTGCAGCACGACGTGCCATGGCGGGTCACACGTCGATCACCGGGCCGCCGCCGTTGCTGCCGCCACCACCTTTGCGTCCGCCGCCCTTTTTCAGCTGCACCTTCGGGCCTTTGCCGAGGAAGGCGTTGGCGACGAGCGAGACGACGCTGATCACCAAGGCGCCCCAGAACGCGGGCCCGAACCCGGTGACGTGGAAGCCCTTCACCATCGAGCCCACCATCCAGAGCAGGAGCGCGTTGATCACAAGCATGAACAGGCCGAGCGTGTAGAGCAGCAGCGGCAGCGAGATGACCAACAGCAACGGGCGCACGAACGCGTTCAGGAACCCCAGCAACAGGGATGCGACGAGCAGCGACGAGACCCCGTCATAGCTGAGCCCGCGCACGATGTTGACCGCGACGAGCACGGCAAGGGTGGTGACGACCCAGCGTTGGAGGAACTGCACCGCGGTGGCGGACATGGCGCCGTCACTATAACGGAGCCGGAGCCGCTGTCAGGGACGAGTTGCCACGGACTCTCCTCGGGTTTGGGCACGGACGCCGAGAAGGGTCGGGAGCAAGGGAAAGCGGGTCGACCATTCGTCGGCCGCCATTTCCGTCGTCCAGCCCGTCCGACAAACGAAAAGGCCGACGGCTTTCGCCATCGGCCTTTGGAAAAGACCAGTGCCCGGCACGGATCAATAACGGTCGCCGCCGCCGCGGTCACCGCGCCAGCCGCCGCCGCCGCCGCCACCATGGTCGCCGCCGCGATCACCGCGCCAACCTCCGCCTCCGCCTCCTCCTCCGCCGCCACCGCCAGGACCACGGTCACCGCGATACCCGCCACCGCCACCACCGCCACCACGGAATCCGCCGCCGCCGCCCGGAGGACGTTCTTCGCGCGGACGAGCGATGTTGACCGTCAGAGCCCGGCCGCCGAGTTCCTTGCCGTGGAACATCTCGACCGCGTTGTTGGCCTCGTCAGGGGTGTTGAACTCCACGAACGCGAAGCCGCGGGATTTGCCCGTGAACTTGTCGAGCATGAGGTTGACGTTGGTGACCACGCCAGCAGCGCTGAAGTGGTCCTGGAGGTCGCGCTCCAAGGTCTGGAACGACAGGTTGCCCACGAAGAGCCTTGAATTGTTGTCCATAACGATCTGACCGCTCCAAACGCCGTGATGGGCTGCCTGCACCTGCAGGCCGCTGATTGCGTGGGTTGAACCTACCGCCACCCAAACCGTCGCCATGACTCCGACACCGCCGTTCTTAACGGACGGGCGAGAATTGCTCACAACCTCACGCTCTCCGTCAACGCGGTATTTGCTGGGGATTCGGGGCGGATCACCGGTTTCAGACCGCCGAGAAACTCGCGACGACCTCGATCTCCACGGCGGACGCCCGGGGCAATGCCGACACCTGCACCGTCGAGCGGGCAGGGTACGGCGGCGTGAACAACTCGGAGTAGACCTCGTTCATCCCTTGGAACTGCGCGAGATCCGTCATGAAGACCGTGCTCTTCACCACATGCCGGAAGTCGAGGCCTTGGCTGGCGAGGACCGCCTTCACGTTCTCGAGCGCCCGCCGTGTCTGCGCGCGGATGTCGCCGACGACCGGGCCGACCGGGTGCGCCGGGTCGATCGGCACCTGGCCGGAGCAGAACAGCAGGTCGCCGATCCGGACGGCATGGCTATAAGGGCCGAGCGCCGGAGGTGCGCCTTCCGGGGAGATGGCTTGTTTGGGCATGGCGGGATCGGGAGAGATCAGAAAAGCGGTCGGCGCCGGTCGGTGGACGAGGTCGGGTTCACTGCTTCTCCTCGTACCAAGCCATCTGGATGTTCTCGAGGACCTTCTCGTTCGACGCCTCGGGAGGAGCGCCGAATTCCTCGAGCTCGGTCACCATCTTGTGGAGTTTCGGGAACGACAGCTTGAGGGGATCCTGGTCGGGGAACTTGTCCATCAGAGCCCAGGCGACCTCCTCGTGGTCTTTCCAAGTGAGTTTCATCGGCGCCAGTCCTCGCGCACCGACGCCGGGTCGTCAAGGCCGCCGGATCCGTCGCCGCGCCCGGGCTCAACGGTCCACCCGGAAACGTTCGTGCTGGTACAGGTCGTCGGCGACCTGGAACAGCGCGATGGCGTCGTCGTAAAGGGCCTTTGCCTCCGCGGGGACCTCGGGCAGCAACTGGAACTCGCCCGTCCTTCCGTCGCCGCGGTAGCACGACACGCCGTGCCGGATGCCCAGCACGATCAGGTGGCGTCCGTCGAAGATGCCGATGTCGCGGTTGTGGTTCATCAGCACGCGTCCCTCGCCCGGAAGGACCTTCAGCAGGTCGCGGCCGAAGAAGGTCGTGCGGTAAGGACGCCCCAACCGGCCGAGGATGGTCGGCGCCACGTCCAGCGAGCTGCCGAGCGCGCCGACGCGGTCGGGAGCTTTCACGAAGGCCGGGCCGACCATGACCATCGGGATCTCGTAGGACTTGATGGGGATCTCCTCGCTGCCGTAGACGCGCGCGCCGTGGTCGGCGACGACGACGAAGAGCGTGTTGGTCCAGAACGCCTCCTGCCGCGCCTGCCGGAAGAACCGTCCCAGCGCATAGTCCGTGTACTTCACCACATGCTCGCGTTTCCGGGCCGCGGGATCCTCGGCGATCCGCCCGGTCGGATAGGTGTACGGCTTGTGGTTCGAGACGGTGAGCACCGTGCTGAAGAACGGCTGCCCGGCCGCGTGCCACTTGCGGAACTCCACGAGCGCGCGGTCGTACAGGTCCTCGTCGCACGCGCCCCAGGCGGTGGTGAACACCGGGGCGGGGATGTCCTTGAGCTCGAAGAACTGGTCGTAGCCGTTGCGCGTCGCGAAGAACCTCGTGCCGTCGAACAGCCCCCGGCCGCCGTAGAAGAACGAAGTGTGGTAGCCGTCCCGCTGGAGCGTGCGCGCGACGGTCTCCACGTGGTCCGACAGGTCGCGCACGACGATAGAATCGCCCGGGAGCGGCGGGAACGACGACAGCACGCCCTCCATGCCGCGCACGGTCCGGTTGCCGCTCGCGTAGAGGTTGGTGAAGAGCAGGCCCTCGGATGCCGCGAGCTTGTCCATCTCCGGCATCAAGGTCTCGCCCGGCCGGCCGAGCGATCCCCAGAACTCCGAGCCGAGGCTCTCTTCGAGCAGCACCACGACGTTGTGGCGCGGGCGGTTGGTGTCGCCGCCCATCTCCCTGACCATCGACCGACCGGCGCCGACGAAGGCCGCGTTCGTCTCGCCGACCAGCCGTCGCGCGCGGGTGTAGGCCTCGTCCAGCGGCATCGTGGGGTAGAACGCCGCGTAATCGAGATGCCGCGTGACCGCCGCCGACAGGAAGGCGAGCGGACCGTTGTTGGCGAACTCGTTGAGCAGGCGCTCTTCGCCCGAGCTCTTCAACCGCAGCGGCACCGTCGGGACCAGCACCGCGGCGAGCAGCGCGACCACCGCGACCGGACGCCATCCGGCGCTCGGCGGGAACGCGCCGCCGCGCGGTCCCCACCAGCGCCGCGCGATCCACACCCACGCCACGCCCGCGAGCAGGCACGCGCCGATGATCCGCACGATGGGATACGACTCCCAGATGTTGACGAAGACCTCGTGCGGATAGAGCAGGTAGTCCACCGACACGGTGTTGAAGCGCGAGCGGAACTCCTCGAAGAAGTAGAACTCCAGCGCGTGCTGGAACACCTGCCACGCCCAGAACAACGCCAGCGCGGCGTGGAAGACCACTCGATGCCACGCGCGCAGGCGCCACCTCTCCGGCACCCATTTGAGCCAGAGCAGCCAAGGCAAGGTGAAGACCAGCGCCACCAGCAGGTCGCGGTGGATGCCCATCGCCATCGCCCGCAACACGCCGGCGAACGGCCCGTGCGTCTCGCCCGCGAACCGCGCGCACAGCACGAGCCGCAGCGCGACCGACATCGCCATCAGCCAGCCGAACATGTACAGGGCCAATGCGCCCGCGGACCGCTCCCGCGATCCCGGCGGCCGCGTCAGTGTGGTTTGTTCCATGGAAGTTCCCGTCTGCAGACCGATGCCGGACGAGCCGTGGCAGGTCTACGGCCCGCGACCCTAGCCCAGCCTCACCGGGGCTCAAACCCCTTTCCCGGAGCCCGCCTTCAAATGAGCAGCGCGTCCAGCCTCCTCTTCAACCCCGCCGACAACCTGTCCTCCTCGATCGCGGCCAGCTCTTGCGGGCCCGATCTCGGCAACACGTGGACCCGGTCCGCGCCGAGCAGCTCGGCGAGCACGGCTCGGTTGGTCCGGCACGAACCGTCGGGCTCGGCCGTCGCGGAAAGCACCAGCTTCGCCCGCGCGGCGACCGGCTTCGGCAACGCCGCGAAGACGAGCAGCGATTGGTTGATCGCGCCGAGGCGGTCCGGGCAGACGACCAGCACGCGGGCCCGCATCGCGCGGATCAGTTCCCGGGCCGTGAAGCCTTCGCCCAACGGGCTCAGCAATCCGCCCGCGCCCTCCACGAGCAACTGGTCGCGGCCGCGCGCCGACCGCCGGAGAAAAGCTGTCGCCTCCTCCAGGGTCACGCGGACACCTTGGCGCCGGGCGGCGACCAACGGCGCGAGCGGCGCGCGGAAATGCCAGGGGTTGATCTCGTCCATCGGGACCATCCCGCCCTGCGCGGCGAAGAGCGCCTCGGCATCCTCCCGGCCGCCGGAGCAGAACGGTTTCACCGCGCGGAACCGGCCGCCGGTCGCGCGCAGACGACGCGCGAGCAGCCCGGTCAGGAAGGTCTTGCCCACGCCCGTGTCGGTGCCGGTGATGAACCACGTCGCGCCCATGCGCCGAGGAGACACGACACCGGCCCTTGGCGCGAGCCGCAGATTCGCCGACGCGCCGGACCTTCGAGCCAGGATGCTTTCACCCGAGGAAAAAACTTCACCGAACAGCCGCGCGCATGGTTTCGTCTGCGGACACCATGAGACGCCCCGCGAAGATCGCCGTGCCGTTGTTGGCCGCGTTGGGCGCGGCATTCTCCGCCGTCGCGGCCGAGAAGCCCGTGTCGTGGTTCCACGACATCACGCCGGTCTTCCGGCGCTCCTGCAACGGCTGCCACAACCCGAACAAGCTCAAGGGAGAGGTCGACACCTCGACCTACGCGGGCTTCCTGAAGCCCGGAAAGCACGGCCCGAGCTTCGTCGCGGGCGACCCTGCGAAATCGCTCGTCCTAGAGGAGGTCACCGGCAAAGAGCCGTCGATGCCGAAGGAAGGCGATCCTCTCGCGCCCGCCGAGGTCGCGCTGGTCGAGCGCTGGATCCGCGAAGGCGCCAAGGACGACACGCCCGCCGACGCGTATTCCACCAAGCTCAAGGAGCCGCCCACGTATCTCTCGCCTCCGGTGACCACCGCGGTCGCGTTCTCGGCCGACGGCCGGTGGCTCGCGGTCGCGGGGCATCACGAGGTCTTCCTGCTCGACGCCGGCGACCTCTCGCTCAAGGCGCGGCTCGTCGGCGAATCCCCGCGCATCGAGGCGCTGGCGTTCACCGCGGATTCCAGGCGCCTCGCCGTGGCCGGAGGCGCGCCGGCCCGCTTCGGCGAGATCGAGGTCTGGGATCCTGCGACGGCGCAGCAGGAGCGGTCCTTCAAGGTAGGGAGCGATTCTCTCTTCGGCGTCTCCTGGTCGCCCGACGGCTCCAAGCTGGCGTTCGGAGGTGCCGACAAGACCGTGCGCGTGCTGTCGGCTTCCGACGGCAAGGAGCTGATGAAGTTCGACAACCACAGCGACTGGGTCTTCCGCACCACGTGGCTGGACGACGGCCAGCGCCTGCTCTCCGGCAGCCGCGACCGCGCGATGAAGTTGATCAACACCGCCAACGGCCAGTTCATCGACGACGTCAACAAGCTGCTCGAACCGGTCGTGAGCATGGCCCGGCATCCCAAGCAGGAATGGGCCGCGTACGGCGGTGCCGAAGGCGGCGTGCGCGCCTACAAGATGCAGGAGAACCAGGACCGCACCTCGGGCAACAACGATGTGAACCTCGTCCGCGAGTTCGAGCGGCAGCCGGGCCCTGTGCAGGCCCTCGCCTATTCGCCCGACGGCTCGCTGCTCGCCGCCGGGAGCGTCGGCGGCGAGGTCCGCGTCTACAAGACCGACGACGGCAAGCGCGCCGCGACCTGCGGCGGCCACGGCGGTGCGGTCTTCGCGCTGGCCTTCTCGCCCGACGGCAAACGGCTCGTCACCGCCGGTTTCGACGGCCTCGTGCGCGTGTTCGATCCGGCCGACGGCAAGGTCCGCGCCGTGCTCGATCCCGTCCCCCCCGAGGCGATGCGCAAGCCGGTCGCCTCCGCCAACTGATCCTCCCCTCCGTGACATGTCCCCGATCCCAACGATGAAAACTCCTCTGCCCTGCCTCCGGCGCTTCGCGCTCGTCGCCAACGCCGCCCTCGTCCTCGCCGCTTCCGCCGCGGGCAACCCGACCGACAAGGAACCGCGCGTGGTCGCGCCCGGGGTCGCCGGCGCGCCGCCGTCGGACGCCATCGTTCTCTTCGACGGCAAGGACCTTTCCGCGTGGAAGGGCGACAAGGATTCGGCGCCCGGGTGGCGCATCGCCGACGGCTACGCCGAGGTCCATGGCGGCGGCATCACGACCAAGGAAGAGTTCGGTGCGATCCAGCTCCACATCGAGTGGGCCACGCCCGCCGAGGTGAAGGGCGACAGCCAGGGCCGGGGCAACAGCGGTGTGTATCTCCAGGGCCGCTACGAGATCCAGGTGCTCGATTCCTGGAAGAACCCGACCTACTTCAACGGCCAGGCCGCCGCGTTCTACCTGCACAACGCGCCGTTGGTGAACGCGAGCCGCAAGCCCGGCGAATGGCAGGCCTATGACATCGTGTTCCATCCGCCGGTACCCGGCGCGGACGGCAAGGTCGCCGAAGGCTCCTTCACGGTGCTGCACAACGGCGTGCTCGTGCAGGACCACGTCCCGGTCAAAGGCGACTCGACCACGGCGGCGAAGTTCTCCGGCGTGACGCCGAAGGGCCCGCTGTTCCTCCAAGACCACGGCAACCCGGTCCGCTACCGCAACATCTGGCTGCGGAAGCTGGATTGATCCGCGCCCGCTCCGCATGAGCCGATCCTCCGGCCCCGTCGGCGACATCGCCGGGCGCGTCACGCGCAACGTGACGTCGCGCATCGTCTCCAAGCTCGCCGGCCTCGCCGTGGCCGCGCTGCTCGCGGCGGTCGGCCTGAAGCAGTGCGGAAAACCCGGGTCGCGCGAGCAGATCGCCGAGCGCTCCACCAAGGTCGTCGACGTGAACTCGGCCTCGGCGGACGATCTCCTGCTCCTCCCGCGGGTCAACGAAGCGATGGCCCGCCGCATCATCGCGGGCCGTCCCTATGACGCGGTGGACGACCTGGCCAAGGTGAGCGGCATCGGCCCGAAGACGCTGGAGGGCCTGCGCCCGCGGGTCGTCGCGGGCAAGCCGGCGAAGTGAAGCCGGCACCGGAAGGGACAAGAGGAACCTGACGGAAGGGAACGTAGGCAGGGACTGATCGGGCCGAGGGACGGCGGCCGCGGGCACCGCTGGACGCAGTCCGTGGTCCGGCCGCTGACGCGGATCTCCTGGGCGGACCGTGTAGGTCCCTGTCCACGATCCGTGAGACGCGGCGGTTCGGGGAGATTCCCTCGACGGAGAGGACCAGGCGAAGGTCGAGGCCAGCCAGCTTCTCGGCAGACGTTCCTTGACCGAAGCCATCCTGCCTTCGCCATCACGCCTGTCCATGGAGTCCGCGTCGCGATTCTGCTTTCCGCTCCGACGGGCTTCTGCCGCCATCTTCGCCGTCATGAAGCTCATCTCTTGGAACGTGAACGGTCTGCGGGCGGTGCTGCGGAAGAACTTCCTCTCCTATCTCGCCGACGAGGCGCCCGACATCCTCTGCCTACAAGAGACCAAGTGCTCGCCCGACCAGGTCGAGCAGCTCTGGCCGGCCACCTACCAGACCTACTGGAACTCGGCCGTGAAGAAGGGCTACTCCGGCACCGCGATCTTCACCAAGACGAAACCCGTCGCGGTCACCCAAGGCATCGGCATCGGGGACCATGACAACGAAGGCCGCGTGCTCACCGCCGAATACGGCGATTTCTACTTGGTGAACACGTACGTGCCGAACTCGCAGCGCGAGCTCACGCGGCTCCCTTACCGTCAGCGTTGGGACGTCGACTTCCTTGCCTACCTCAAGAGGCTCGAGGAGACGAAGCCGGTCATCTGGTGCGGCGACCTGAACGTAGCCCACACGGAGATCGATCTTGCGAACCCGAAGGCGAACGTGAAGAACCACGGTTTCACGCCCGAGGAGCGCGCCGGTTTCAGCGCCGCCATCGCCGCCGGGTTCGTGGACACCTTCCGTGAGTCCGAGAAGGCAGGCGGCCACTACACCTGGTGGAGCCCGATGGGCACCGCCCGCGCGCGGAACATCGGTTGGCGGATCGACTACTTCCTGGTCAGCGCCGCTCTCCGGCCGCGCCTCCGGCGCGCGTTCATCCACCCCCACGTCATGGACAGCGACCACTGCCCGGTGGGCATCGAGATCGGTTGAGCCGCGACGCGCGACGGCGGGATCACGGGACGTCGCGCCGGTCGAGCAGAGGCGGTCCTGAAAACGCGACCAACGTCGCGCCGGTCCTCGCCAGCAATCGTCGTCAGATCACGCGCATCGTGACGGCGTCCATGAGTTGGTCGCCGGCGGTGACGATGCTGAGCACGACGACGGCATCGCCGCGCTTGAGCCGGCCCTTCGACATCAGCGACGCGAGGGCGGCGTCGACGGTCTTGTCCGGTTCCGCGTGGGTGAACGGCACGACACCGGGCACGACGCCGCGGCAGAGCGCGAGCGATTCCGCGGTCGTCCAGCGGTCCGCGAAGGCGAAGACGGGCGAAGACCGGGGCCGGAGCCACGAGACGTAGCGGGCCATGTGGCCGCGCCGGGTGAAGACCACTATGGCGGCCGCCTTCAGTTCGTCGGCGAGCAGCACCGCGCTCTTCACCAGCTTCTGCCGCGGCGAGGTGAGCTCGGCGGCGTGGTGGTAATCCGCCCCGCCGCTCCGCTCGATGCGGCGGGTGACGGTGTCGAACACCTCGATGCACTGGAGCGGGTACTTCCCCACGGTCGTCTCGCCGCTGAGCATGATGGCGTCGGCCTGCTCGAAAACGGCGTTCGCCACGTCGGTAATCTCCGCGCGGGTGGGCATCGGGTTCGCGATCATGCTCTCGAGCAGATGCGTGGCGACGATCACCGGGCGGCCGATCTCCTGGCACTTCTTGACGATGCGGCGCTGGATGATGGGCAGCTCTTCGTACGGGCACTCGATGCCCAGGTCGCCCCGAGCGACCATCACGCCGTCGGAGGCCCGGGCGATGGCCTCGAAGTGGTCCACCGCGAACTGGTGCTCGATCTTGGCGATGAGCCTGGGCTGGTGCGGCGAGCCGGCCACGAGCGCGCGCAGTTGCGCCATGTCATCAGGATCGCGGACGAAGCTGAGCGCGATGAAATCGACCCCGACCTCGAGCCCGAGCTTCACATCGGCCTTGTCCTTGTCGGTCAACGCGGGGAGCGAGACGCGGACGCCGGGGAGGTTGATGTGGCGGCGGCTGCCGATCTGTCCCTCGGTAAGCACTTCGCACACGACCCGTGTGGCAGTCTTGGAGAGGATGCGCATCCGCAGCTCGCCGTTGTCCACGATCAGCGTCTTGCCGACCTCGACGTCCGCAGCGAACCCGTCGTAGCCGACGGACGTGCCATTGACACCTTCGTCGGGACGGAGGGAGTCGCCTTGGATGGTGAAGACGAAGCGGTCCCCGACCGCGAGCGGGATCTTCGCCGCCACGTCGCCGGTGCGGATCGCGGGGCCCTGGGTGTCGAGCAGGATCCCGATGGCGACGCCGCGCGCCTTGGAGTGGGCGCGGATGTCCTTCACGACGCGACGCACCCAATCGGGGGTGGCGTGGGACATGTTCAGCCGGGCGATGTCCATGCCCGCGTCGATGAGGCGTCCGAGCATCTCGGACGAGTCGGTGGCGGGCCCGAGCGTGGCGATGATCTTGGTTTTGCGCATGGGTCGGCGCGAGGCCGGACGAGCGTTGCCGGAGACGCCGGTGGCGGGCGAACGAATTCGCCGCCTACGACGGGTCCATCGGGCGGACGACCGGCACGTAGAGCGTGGCCGTGGTCCCGAAACCGGGCTCGCTGCGGATCTCCAGGGCGCATCCGGTGGCGGCGACGAGGTCCCGCACCGAGGTGAGCCCGAGACCGACATCGCCCTTGCCGGGCTTGGTCGTGACAGCGGTGTGGAAGAGGTGCGGCCAGATCTCCGGCGATATCCCCGGGCCGTCGTCCTTGACCGCGATCGCGATCAGAGGCGGACGGTTCTCGAACGTCTCGCGCAGCACGAAGCGTCCCTGGGAACGTTCAGGGCCGTCGAGCAGGACCGGTTCGTTGACCAGCCACGATTCGAAGTCCACGCGGTGCGGCACCTCGGAGGATTCGAGCGCGTTGCGGCCGAGGTTGACCAGGATGCGGAGCAGGTCCGCCTCCCGCACCTTCAGGCCCACGGGCAGCGCAGGCGGGCGGACCGTGAGCTGGTGGCCCTTGGACGCCGGGTGAACGCGGAGCAAGCGTCCCAGGTCGTCCATCACCTGCGCGGCGGGCACGCCTTCGGGCGGACCGGGCGACGAGAGGTCCTTCCGGGGGCTGCCCGCCAATTGGACGCAGAGGGTCGCTTGGCGGCCGAGCTCCTGGAGCTGGCGGCGCCACGCCGCGAACTGCGCCTCGGAGGGCGTGGATTGCCGGGTCATCTCCTGGTCCAAGGCCGCCGCCCCCGCGGAGACCGTGTTGAGCGGGGCGCGGAACTCGGACAAGAGGCTGACCAGCAGGTCACGTTCCTGCGCGGACGTCTCCGCGGCGGTGACCGCGCGCTGGAGCGCGGCCTCGCGCTTCCGCTCGAACCGCAGCCAAGCGCGTCGCCGGGCCGCCTGTTGGATGGTCTGCCGCAGCACCTGAAGGTCGAACGGCTTCGGCAGGAAATCGAACGCATCGAGCCGCACCGCTTGGCGGGCCATCTCGAAGGTGCTCTGCCCGCTGAGGATCACCGTCTGGATGTCGGGGTCCACCATCCGCGAACGCTCGAGGAACTCGAAGCCCGACATGCCGGGCATGCGGATGTCCACGACCGCGACATCGAAGAGCCCTCGCTGGATCAGCGAGAGCGCGTGAGGTCCGGACGCGGCGAGCACGACCTCGTACTGGTACTCGAAGATGAGGCGCAACGCCTGCCGGAGCGGCTCGTCGTCGTCGACCACGAGCAGCACGGGACGGCGCATGGGCAGCGGCGGCAACGCCGGGCCGTCCGCCGTCAGGACGCCGCCGGCGCGGACCGGATGCATGGAGCGGGCTGGCGACATGCGTCCGGAGGCTCAGGAGGTCGCGAGCAGGCGTTCCCAAAGCCGTTCGTTGGTCATCACCCTGACAAGGAAATCCGAGTTCTCCTCGCTCGCCGTCCCGGTGCCGGGCGCCAACGGGAGCCAGATGCGGAACGCGAGGCCTCCGTCCTTGCCCGGTCCCACGTGGATCGTGCCGCCGTGATGGTACACGATGAAGTAGCACGCCATGAGGTAGATCCCGAACTCGTCCGGGCTGTCGGTCCGCACGAAGAACGGGTCGAAGACCGCCATGATCGAGGCCTGGGGGAGGCCGGGTCCGTCGTCCTGGATCAAGAGCTCGACACCGGCAGGCTGGAGAGCTGTGGCCTCGCGGGAAGCGGCCTCGAACCGGATGGTCGCGCCGTCCTGGAGGTTGGTCAGCTCATCGCGGAGGAGGAGCTGGAAGAGTTTGCGGATCTTCGGATGGTCGACGCGCAGGCGCGGCAGATCCGACGGGACATCGTTGACGACCTGGATGCGGCGGCCGGCCAGCTCGAGACCGATCTCGGTCACCCCTTCGGAGACCACCTCGCGCAGACCGACCTCGCTGTCGAACTGGAACGGTCCCGGCTGCGCGTGGTCGGAGAGGTCGTCGAGCAGGTCGACGAGCAGCTTCACGCGACCCTGCACCTTGTGGTGGAAATCCTGCCAGAAGGCCGGGTGGTGGAGCTGGTTGAGGTCGAGGCTCTCGCGGTGGAGCATCTCGGGCGCGAGGTCGAGGAAGGTCCGGACGGCCGACATCGCGTTGCGCACGTGGTGGCCGAGGCCGGCGGCGAGCACCCCGAGGCTGAGCACGCGGTCGGTGATCACCATCTTGTGCAAGACCGACATCTTCTCGCGGAGCAGTTGGTCGCGCTCGTTCTGGACCGTGTAGAACTCGAGGGCGCGCTTGAGCACGTGCTCCAGCTCGTACGGTTCCCAAGGCTTGGTGACGTACTTGTAGATGGCGCCGTTGTTGACCGAGCCGATGGCGGCATCCAGGTCGGAGAAGGCGGTCGCGAGGATGCGGACGGTCTTGGGCCGGAGCTGGCGCGAGCGCTCCAGGAACTGCACGCCCTTCATGCCGGGCATCCGCTGGTCGGACATGATGACGCCGATCTCGTCACCTTTGGTCTCGAGCAAGCGGAGGGCATCGTCGGCGTTGGTCGCCGTGAGGATGCGGAAAGTGTCCTTGAAGCCGCGATCGAAGCCCTTCAGGGACTTCTCCTCGTCATCCACATAAAGGACGGCGTATCGCTTGTAATCGTAGTGGGAATCCATGGCCGGCAGCGCGTTGAGGCGGATGTCTTTTCTGTCACACAGTCGTCGGGAACTCCAATGCAAATTCGGTCCACTTTCCGGGTTCGCTCCGGGCTTTGATGTGCCCACCGGCCTCGTTGATGATGCGGTAGCAGATGCTCAAGCCGAGCCCGGTGCCCTTGCCCACGTCCTTGGTAGTGAAGAACGGATCGAAAATCTTGCCCAAAATATCGGTATCCATCCCGGGACCGTTGTCGTGGAACGTGACGGTCCGGGCGGTGTCCGTGGCCTCGGCCCCGAGCACGATCCGGGCGGTCTCGCCGTCGCTGAACCGTTTCTCGCCGAGCGCGTCGACGGCGTTCTGGAGCAGGTTGACGAAGACCTGTATGAGCTTGTTGCGGTTCGCCCTCACCCGGAAACCCGGCGGGATGGCGTTGTCGACCGCGACGTCCTTGGTCTCGGCCGCGAGGAACCGAAGGGCGCCGTCCGCGACGGCGCGGACATCCACATCCTCCATCGCCCCGCCGTGGGGATGGGTGAAAGCCCTCAGATCGGTGACGATCCCGGCCACGCGGGTGAGCCCGTCGCCGATGTCATGGAGGATGTCCTCGAAATCGGCGATCTGGTCGGGCGGCATGGAGCGGCCCATCTTCTGGAGCGTGAAGATGCCCGTCTTGGCGTAGTTCAGCGGGTTGTTGATCTCGTGTATGATCCCGGCGCTCATGCGGCCGAGCGAGGCCATCTTCTCGGATTGCACGAGCTGCGATTCGGTCTCCTTCAGCTGCTCGAGGGTCGATTGCAGCTTCTGGTTCTGCCAGGCCAGCTCCTTCTGGAGCCTCTGGGCGTCGACCAGGTTCTTGAGGCGGACCCGGAGCTCGGTCGTCGAGAACGGCTTGGACAGGAAGTCGCTCGCTCCGGCGGCCAGCGCCGCGAGCTTGGTCTCGTCGTCGGCCCGTGCGGTGAGCAGCACGATAGGGATGTTGCGGGTCGGGAACCGCGCGCGGACCTCGCGGCAGACGTCCAAACCGTCCTTCTCCGGCATCATCATGTCGGAAAGGATGATGTCCGGCAGGAACTGGGCCGCCTTCTCGATCGCCTGCTGTCCGTCCACCGCCTCGAAAACCTGGAACTGCCCGGAAAGTTGGGATCGCAGGAACCGCAACATGTCTGGCTCGTCGTCCGCGATGAGCACCCGTGGCCGTGGGTCGGTGGACGACATCGTGTCGGGCCTCAGGCTCTCCTTGAGCGGCGCGATGCCCGGGAAGAGCTCCGCCCGGCGGTAGAGACTGACCAGCCAAGCGTCCTGTGGCTCGGCCGGCGGGTGCACAACGACCGGCAGGGCGGGCGGATCGGTGCGGGGCGGATCGATCCATGGCAAGGTGATGGTGAAGGTCGTTCCCTTGTCGACCTCGCTGGCGACCGTCACATGGCCTCCCTGTGCCTCGACCAGCTCCTTCACGAGCGCGAGGCCGATACCGGTGCCCTGGTGCTTGCGTTGGGAACTGGTGTCGGCCTGCCAGAAGCGGTCGAAGATGTGCGGCAGGTCGTCCGACCGGATGCCGACGCCGCTGTCGCTCACCTCGATGACCATCTGGTCGCCGCGGCGCTCGGCATGGCAGGTGATGGTGCCGCTGCTCGCGGTGAACTTGATCGCGTTGATGATGAGGTTGAACAGGACCTTCTCCAGCTTGTCCGGGTCGAGCATCGCGCGGCCCATCTGGTCGTCGAGGACGAGGCGGAGCCGGATCCGGCGGTCCTCGGCGAGCTTGCGGGTGGAGTTGACCACGCCGCCGAAGAACTGGGAGAGCGGCACGGCCTCGCGCCGCACGGCGATGTGCCCGGAGTCGAGGCGGACGAGGTCGAGCAGGTCGTTGATCAGCTTGAGCAGGCGGAGACCGTTCCCGTGCATCGTCTCCAGGTGCTCGTCGACCTCCGGCTCTCCGAGGCGGCCCCGCTGCCGGACGAGCGCGTCGAGCGGCCCTAGCAGCAGCGTGAGCGGGGTGCGGAGCTCGTGGCTGATGTTGGCGAAGAAACGGCTCTTCACCTCGTCGAGGTCGCGCAGCTTCTGGTTGGCCTCCTGAAGCTGGCGCTGGTTCTTGCCGAGCTCGTACCGGAGGGCGAACTCGCGCGCCCGGAGCTGGTTGTAGAGCCAGTTGCCGGCGACCACGATCACGCCCGTCAACGTGAGGAAGTACAGGTTGTTGAAGAGGTCCTGCCGCTGCGCGGCGGCCTCCGGCCATCCGGTCCCGATGAGGCACGCCGAGACGTAGACCGCGACGACGCTGCCGACGATGGCGAGCGATTCGCGGACGGTCCAGCGGGCGACGACGTTGACGGCGATGAGGACGAGGTTCAGGCCGGCGTAGTAGGGGGATCCCCACTGTTCCTTGTGGCCGATCATTCCGGCGATGCACACGGCGGGCAGGAGCGCGATGAACGGGCCGAGCATCCGCACATTCCGTTCGCCCCACCGGGTGTAGTGGACGGCCAACAACGCGCCCGTGACCAGCGAGCACAGCAGCCGGAGACCGAGGAAGACCCGGAACACCGCGGCGTCGTCCTTGTAGACGACGTAGTCCAGCGAGGCCCCGAGGGGCATCAGGACGATGACCAGCGCGCAGCCGAGCTTCCCGATGCGGAGGCGCTCCCGGAGGTCCTCCGCGTGGAAGGCCTCCTGGAACGCCGCATCGGCCTCCGGTCCGCCGTCAACGGTCGATGGGACGGCGGACTTCAAGGTAGATGTTGACGCCCGTCTCGTCCGCGCGCGTGACGATGTTCTCGCCGGGCACGCCCGACGGATGGAGCAGCTTCAGCTGCTCGCGGTCACGGTAGACGAGATGCCAGTCGAGGATGAACTCCATGCCGTTCCGCGAAGGGTTGCTGGGGTCGACGTTGGTGGCGACCAGCAGGCCTCCAGGGGCGAGCATCTCGTAGAAGATGGTCATCAACCGCTGGCAGATGCGGTCGGAGAGGTAGTCGAACAGGCCGGCGCAGTAGATGAGGTCGTAGCGGGGCTGGCCGGGCTCGGGCCGGGAACCTTCCTTGAGGACCTGGTGGACGGATTTCTTGACGAACTGGAGCGGCGTCCGGCGCCCGTGCTGGACCTTCAGGGCATCCAGGCGGTGCCGCGTGAAATCGAGCGTCTCGTCGTTGAAATCCATCAACGTGAAATCCATCTGGTCCACGACCGGATCGGTCGCCAGCAGCTGCTGGATCTCGCCGGCGGGGCCGCAGCCCAGGTTGAGGATGCGGACGGGGCGTCCTTCGGCCGAGGTGCGGCGGGCTTCGGCCGAGAGCACCAGCACCAGGTATTTGATGCGGTTGCGGTGGGCGAGCGCCGGGGCGGAGTTGAGGAAGTAGAGGTTGACGGTCTTGGCGAACAGAGAGCCGCCCTCGAACGGGTCGCGGAGGATCATGTTCACCATCTCGTAGTCGCCGGCGTACCCGAGCGGCTTCTGGAAGGTGCGGTAGGCGAACGGCGCGCAGAGCACCAGAGGATGCAGCTGCCGCTTGATGTAGTTCCGGTGCATCGGCTGCAGCGCGGGATCCAAGGAGCCGGCGATCGATTCGAACCGGTCGAACAACTCGTCGATCACCGTCAGCACCGGTTGGCTCAGGTCGGTGATGACGTCGCGTTCGAGCAAGGCCCGGTTCCCTCCGGGTGACGAACGGATGCCCAGTTCCACCTGCTCCATCCACCGGCGCAGGTCGGCGAGCAGCGTCTGCATGTCGGCCACCACCACCTTGAAGCCGGGGGTGACGCTATGGATCTTCTGCCATTCTTGGAGGAACTCGCCGAACTCGTCCCGTAGCCGCCCCGGATGGGCGGACGGCGAGAACATGTCCACGTCGAGCCACGAATCGTCGAGCGTGGCCTCGCACAACACCATGATGCCGGTGTTGACGATGTTGCTCACGACGGCGCGGCCGGAATAGACCAGCCGGTCGTTCATCGTGATCCGGAACTCGCTCAGCACCTCGGAGATCTGGACGATGCTGAACGGGTTGTAGACCTCGAGCACCACGGTGAAGCGGGTCAGGCGCACCGGCGTGGCCCGGACCTCCGCGCCTTGGCTGTTGCGGCAGCTGATGAAGCTCTCTCGCTCGCCCGACAAGGGGCCTGTCAGTTTCGTCGCCATGCGGATCGGTCTAAAGCAAGTTGTCCCGCCGGGCGTGGACCACGCCGGCCACGGCACGTCGGATCGCCGCGCCACCCGTCGGAAGCCGGCGGCGCAGCCCGGTCAACGTGTCAGAAATGCCAGCCCATGCTCAAGAGCAGCGCGTGGCTGAGGAAGTCGTACTCCCCGTTCGCTGATTGGCCGGAGGAGTTCACCGGGTTGCCGGTGACGGTCCTCGTCGGCCCGTAGCCGAGCTGGTAGGCGAGGTCCACGCTCAGCCGGCCATGCTTGTAGCCCCCGCCGAAGCTCACGAAATGCCGGTCCAGGTCCGTGACCAGCGGCGTGAAGTCGTGGTCGGGCACCGAGTTCTCGTTGAAGATGTATCCGGCGCTGACGGACCAGCCGCCCCCCAGGTACCGGGTGGCTCCGAATTCGTAGTAGAAGCTCGACTGCCAGTTGAACGCGATCTTCGAGTCCAGGAACGGCGCCTGCGGCGCGTGGACGCTCATCGAGTTGAGCCGGTTCCAGTCGTTCCATTCGATGTCGAACTCCAGGTTCCAGTCCGGCGTCGGCCGGTACGAGATGCCGGCGACGAAGGTTTGCGGGAACGGGAGCTCGGCCTTGGCATCCGGACGCGCGCTGAACACCGGCGATGCGATGTCCAGATAGCCGTCCAAAGGGATCCGCGATTCGCTCCGGTAGTTCAGGCCGATCTGCACCTTCTCGCAGAGCTTCCAGAGGATCCCCGCGTTGAACCCCGGCGCCCAGCCGGAGCCGTTCAGCCGCGACTGGCCGACTCCCGGGAACGGCGACAGACCGCTCCGCAGGTCGGCCTCGGCGTAGTTGATCATCACGCCGCCGCCGATGGACAACGTCGGCGTGATCTGCCACGCGACCACGGGGTTGAGCGTCAGGTAGGTCAGCTTGCCGCCCAGCACCACGCTGCGGAATCCCGTGTCCTCCGGCCACTCCGAGCTCAGTCCATAGGGCGAATACGCTCCGAAGCCGAACGAGACCGGCGATTTCTCGGGGGTGAAGGTGTAGAAGATCTGCGGGACGGCGTGGAGGTCCTTGCTGTTGTCGTACTTCTTTCCGGCCGGTGAGGTGTAGCTCACCCCTAGGTCGATCCCGTAGACGCCGAATCGCGCCTGGTGCCCTTCGAGTTGCGTGATGCCGGCCGGGTTGTAGTAGA
>JANNAJ010000504.1:0-5317 GCA_031384285.1 Verrucomicrobiota bacterium | reverse complement strand
GGTAGTTCACGCCCTTCACGGAGATCTCGTCGCGGACGCCGTGCAGCACGATGCGCGCGAGTCGTTGCTCGCTGCCAAGCGTCCACTCGGAATCGCGGAGCGGCGGCGCCAGGCCTTCTTGACCGTTGCCGTGCGGCTGATGGCAGGCGCCGCACACCACGGTGTAGAGCTCCTTGCCGCGGGCGAAGCTCGCTGCGTCGTCGCCTTCGAGCGCGGCGGCGGCGGGCGCGGCCGCGGCCATCCCTGGTTTGCCCGGCCACGCCAGCAACGGATCGACCCGTGAAATGAGGGACTTCACCTCGGTGGAATCGACGGTCCGCAACTGGGCGACGGCTTTGGGCTCGGTGGGGAACCGTACGGGCCGGACGATCGGCGCCGGTTGTCCGGGCTTCGCCACCGGCACGGTCCCGGCGATGCCGCCGAGGATCGCGATCTGTTGCCAATCGCCGGGCTTCGGCATCGCCGCGAGGTCGAGCAGCCTCGCGATCTTCGCCGGGTCGCCTCCCAAGGCCACGCATCGGGCCAGCCCGGCGAGCAGCGGGGCGTGGCCGTTCTTCATGGTGGCGCAGACCGGGTCCTGGACCAGCGACGCGAGGAAGTCGACCTCGCGTCCGGCGAGGCCGCTGATCACGGCATCGAACCGCAGCGGGCTGGGCGCGGCGTTCATGAGCAGCACGCGGGAGATCGCCTCGGTCGCCGGCGTCCGGATCTCGCCGAGCGTGAGCAGGAGCTGGAGCTGCTCCTCGAGCGGGACGAACCCGGCGCGCTGGAGCACGAGGTTGATGGCGGCCTCGCGTTGCGGGCCTTTCAGGAATCCTTCGCTCAGACGGAGCGCGGCGCCGCGGATCTTCGGCGCCGGATCGTCCAGCGCGATCGCCAACGTCGCGAGGTCGAGTTCGCCGAGCCCTTCGAGCGTCCACAACGCATGGAGGCGTCCGGTCAGCGGCGCGGCGTCGCCGGCGCCGGCCAGCTTGCGGAGCTGCGGCGCGGCCCCGGTGGCCCGGCGTTCGACGAGCATCTGCTGCGCGCGATCGCGCCACCAGCCGTTGGGATGCGAGAGCTTCGCGACGAGTTCGCCTTCGGCGGGCCTGGCGCCCAGCCGGTCGCGTCCGACCGGTCGGCCCTCGCGGACGACGCGCCAGATGCGGCCCATGTCGACGGGCGATTGCAGGCCGCGCGACTCGATCTGCTTGCGGAGATAGCTGGTGAGGTAGATGTGGTGCTGGATCAGGCCGCGGTAGAGGTCGACGACGTAGAGCGCGCCGTCGGGGGCGTTGTGCAGGTTGACCGGGCGGAAACGTTCATCGGTCGAGGTGAGGAACTCGGCGCCGGGATAGGCGTTGGTGGCGGTGAGGAGGCCGTCCTGGTTCGTGATGCGCTCGCGACGGACCATGTTGCCGGTCGGTTCGCAGAGGAACACGTCGCCGACGGACTCCGGTCCGAACTGGTCGCCGCGGTAGACGACCGGTCCGCAGGCGCCGGTGAAGGTGGCGAGCTTGCCTTCGGGGGTGAGCTGGCCGGGCTGGTAGCCGCGGTTGACGCCGGGGTTGACGCGCGCGGTCCAGACCCTCAGGTCCTTCTCGATCTGCACGTTCGCGCCGAAGCCCGGGCGAAGGTCCGGATTGCGCGCGAGGTACCGGCTCTCCACCAGGTCGGCGCGGAGCGGGTCGGAATTGGAGTTGTGGAAGAGCCGGCCGTGGTCGTCCTGGGAGAGCCCCCATTGTCCGCGGGAGAGGGTGGGTTCCTTGGCCCAGTTGGTGACCGATCCGCCGAGCCATCGGAAGCGCCACGCGTGGTTGGCGGAGTAGACCCAGTTGTCGAGCGCCCAGGTCGGGCTGTTGCTGGCGTGCTCGGGGTTGGCCTTGCGGCCGAGGCGCGGGTCGTCCTGGGTCGCATAGTCGTCGGCGATCATCACCTTCTCGTCGGCCTTGCCGTCGCCGTCGGTGTCGCGCGCGAACCAGAGCCGCGGCGGTTCGGCGACGACCACGCCGTCCTGGAAGAGCATGAGCGAGCGGGGCATCACGAGGCCGCCGAGGAAGACCGTCCGCTTGTCCATGCGGCCGTCGCCGTCGGTGTCCTCGAGCACGATGATGTTGCCGCTCGGCTGTTGTTCGCCGGTGCCGTCGGGCGTGGGCATGTAGCCGGTCATCTCGACGACCCAGAGGTGGCCCCGCGTGTCGGCCTGCATGGCGACGGGCGAATGGACCAGCGGCTCGGCGGCGACGAGCTCGACCCGGAACCCCGGCGCGACGGCGAAGGTCTTGGCCTCTTGCTCCGGAGTGAGGACCGGTGCCGGCGGGATGATGTCCCGGGGCACGAGCTCGCGCTGGACCTCGTTGGTCTTATCGCCGTTCTGCGCCGCGGCCGTGAAGGCGAGGAAGACGGCGGCGAGCAGGCGGTGGATCGGTTTCATGGACATGGCGAGATACGGGCGACCGACGCCGCGGGACACGAAGGGCTTCATCGGATCCTTCGATCGGCTGGCGGCTGGCGGGGGTTAGGTACCCGCGTTCGGCGACCGAGCCAAGCCCGGTCGATCCGCTCGGGCGATCCCGCGAGGAGCACGACCTCCGATCTTCAAGAATGGTTTTGACACCTCGCCGGCCGTTCCGGCATCCATTGTCGCGTCCCGGGCGACCGGGACACTCATCAAGAGTGACGGAGGGAACGGCCCGTTGATGTCACGGCAACCGGTCGGACGGCAGTCCGATGACCAGGTGCCAAATCCGGTCCGGGACCCCAGCGATGGGGCGACGGCAAAGATGAGGAGAGCTGCTCCGCGTTTTCGCCCTCTTCTCATCCGCACGGGAAGCGGGCTTTTTCATGCCCGGGTCCCGTCGCCGCGGCGAGAGCGCGACAGGATAGCCATGAGCGACAAGCAAGGTTTCATGAAGGCGTTGAAGTGCCGCGAGTGCGGCCGCGAGGTCCCGCTCACCGCCACCCACGTCTGCGAGTTCGACTTCGGTCCGCTCGAGGTGGCCTACGACTACGAGCAGATCAAGAAGTCGTTGACCCGCGAGGTCATCTGTTCGCGTCCGCAGACGATGTGGCGCTACCGCGAGCTGCTGCCGGTGGCGGGCGAGCCGACGGTCGGCCGGCAGGTCGGCTACACGCCGCTCGTCAAGGCGGACCGTTTGGCCAAAGCGCTCGGCATCCGCGAGCTCTGGGTGAAGAACGACGCGGTGAACTACCCGACTCTGTCGTTCAAGGACCGCGTGGTCTCCGTCGCGCTGAGCCGTTCGGTCGAGCTGGGCTTCAAGACCGTCGCCTGCGCCTCGACCGGCAACCTCGCCAATTCCGTCGCCGCGAACGCCGCCGCGGCCGGCCTCGACGCGTACGTCTTCATCCCGTCCGACCTGGAGCTGGGGAAGGTCGTCAACTCGCTCGTCTACGGCGCGAACGTCATCGGCATCAAGGGCCACTACGACGAGGTGAACCGGCTGTGCGCCGAGATCGCGGGCAAGTACGGATGGGCCTTCGTGAACGTCAACATGCGGCCCTACTACGCCGAGGGCAGCAAGAGCATGGGCTTCGAGATCGCCGAGCAGTCGGGCTGGCGGGTGCCCGAGCACACGGTCATCCCGATGGCCTCGGGATCGCTGCTCACCAAGATCCACAAGGCGTACCAGGAGTTCACCAAGCTCGGGCTCGTCCCGGCGTCGAAATGGAAGGTCCACGGCGCCCAGGCCACGGGCTGCTCGCCCATCAGCGTCGCGCAGAAGGCGGGCCTGGATTTCTTCAAGCCGGTCAAACCGAACACCATCGCCAAGTCGCTGGCCATCGGCACGCCGGCCGACGGCTTCTACGCTCTCAAGGTGATGAAGGAGACGGGCGGCCACAGCGATGACGTGAGCGACGACGAGATCCGCGAGGGCATCCGCCTGCTGGCGGAGACCGAGGGCATCTTCGCCGAGACCGCCGGCGGCGTGACGGTCGGCGTCGCGAAGAAGCTCATCGCTTCCGGCAAGATCCCGGCCGGTTCCAGCGCGGTGCTCTGCATCACCGGCAACGGCTTGAAGACGCTCGAGGCCATGACCGGCCACGTCGGCAGCACCCGCGAGATCCGGCCCAGCCTGCGCGAGTTCGAGGCCGTGATGGCGCAGGACAAACCTGAGCTGGTGGCCGGGTGATCGTCGCGAAAAAACCTTCTCCGATGATCTCCATCTCCATCCCGCCGACGCTGCGGCGCTTCTGCGGGGACCAAGCGACCGTGGACGTCTCGCCGGGGACCGTCGCGACGGCCGTCGGCGAACTGCACGACCGCTTCAACGGCATCCGCGACCGGTTGCTCGACGCCGGCGGGAGCGTCCGCGGCAGCGTGCTCATCTTCGTCAACCAAGAGGACATCCGCTTCCTGCAGGGCCAGGAGACCCCGCTCAAGGAAGGCGACGAGGTCAGCATCATCCCGGCTTTCGCCGGAGGCTGAAGATTTCACGCCTTGCCCGGGCCGCTTCCATCTCCGACACTCCTTCCACCTAAACCGATATGTCTGTCAAAGTCCGCATCCCCACACCTCTCCGGAAACTCACGAACGAGCAGGAGCTCGTCGAGGTCGCGCCCGGCACCGTCGCCGCGGCCATCAAAGAGTTGCAGGAGAAATTCCCTGGGATCCAGGAGCGCTTGGTGGACGACGCCGGGCAGGTGCGCCGCTTCGTCAACGTCTACGTGAACGAGGAGGACATCCGCTTCCTCCAGAACAACGACACCATCCTCAAGGACGGTGACGAGGTCAGCATCATCCCCGCGATCGCCGGGGGTTGAACCGTTCCGGCTCCGATCCCGATCCCCGCCCTTCCTGCCATGGCCGCCTCCAAGAAAACCAAGCCCGTCGCCAAGAAAGCCGCGCCGCAATCCTCGCGGATGTGGCTGATGTACCCGCCGAAGCTGATCAAGCATCCGGTCATATGGGAGCTGGGCCATAAGTTCGCGGTCACCACCAATGTGCGGCAGGCGAGCGTCACCGACGAGATCGGCATCGTCTGCCTGGAGCTCGAAGGACCCGCTTCCGAGCTGGCCGCCAGCGTCAAGTGGCTCAAGAAGCTCGGAGTGAACGTCGAGCCCGTGGAGCTCAGCGCGATGGAGTCCTGACCGCGTCCCGCGGTCCTCCTCCCGGGTCCTCTGTCCGTCCGGTCCCTTCGGACGTTGATGCTTGTCAACGTGTTCCCTAGGGCATCCGTGCCCAAGACTCTGTCTTGACCAGCGTGTGCGAGCGTCTTATCACGCTGCTCAGGCAGAGCCCCTAGGAAGACAGCCCTTCAACCCCCAGACACTTATCCCTATGACGAAGCGCGACCTTGTCGTCCGCATCGCGGCTGAG
>JANNAJ010000071.1:0-2428 GCA_031384285.1 Verrucomicrobiota bacterium | reverse complement strand
TCGAGCAGCACGCGGACCTGCTGGGTCTGCGCGTTGAGGCTCTTCTCGACCAGGCCGGCGATCTCGGCGGCGGAAGCGGTCTTGAGGCGGATGACGCGGGTCTCTTCCTTTGAGCCCTTGGCCGCGACGGGGTCGAGCTGGCGGATGATGGCCTCGACGCGGGCGATCTCCTTCTCGCCGCCGCTGACCATGATGCGGTTGTTCTTGGTCTCGGCGATCAACGTCGCCGGGCCGCCGGCGGGCTCGGGCTGCCCGCGGATCTGTTCCTGGTAGAGCTGCTGGACCAGCGGCGTGAACTCGGCGGCGGTGCGGCCGAAGACCTCGACGCCGCGGAACTGTCGCGGCGCGGCGGTCGCGGCCGTGACGTCGAACTGCTTCACCAGAGTCCTCACCCGTTCCAGGTCCTTGGCGACGGCGAGCACGATGACCTGCTTGCCGGTCGGGTCGGCCATCAGGGTCGGCGCGAGCTGGCCGGGCGCGGAGAGCTGCCCGACAAGCTGCGTGACCAGAGGGATGATCTCCGGCGCGGTCTTCACCTGGAGCGGGATGACGCTGAGCTCGCGCTCGGCCTGCGCCGGGGCGATGTCGACCACGGCGACGGCGTCCTCGATCTCCTTCAGCTGCTCGTCGGTCGCGGTGACGAGGATGCGGTTGTTCGGCGCGTCGGCGACGAGCGAAGGCTTGGGCAGGGAGGAGAACCTCCGGTCGGCCATCCGCTCGGTGACGAGGCTCTGGATGCCGGGCAACGCGGTCTCGGTCCGCGTGTTCTTCAGGACCACCACCCGGAGGTGGCGCGAAAGGCCCTGCGGCCGGTCGGCGCGGAGCTGCTTCACCAGCGCCTCGATTCGGGCGAGATGGTCCTGGCTCGCGGTTACGATGAGGCGGCCGGATCCGGTGTCGGCGAGGATCTTGGCGTGCGCGACCGTGCCGGCCGAGCCGTCGGCCGTCTGGTTGCGGTAGAGCTGGTCGACCAGCGGCTGGATGCGCTGGGCCTCCTCCGGCGACCCGACGTCGATGAAACGCGTCTGCAACGGCGTCGGCTGCGACGTGCCGGTCTCGATCTGCGAGACGATGTCGGTCGCCGTCTGGAGATCCGCCGGCGAACCGGTCACCACGACGCTCTGGCTGCCGGCGTCGAAGCTCACGCTGGCGGTGGTGGCGACCTGGCCGGAGCTGTTCCGCCGGGTCAACGCCTGTCGGACGATGCTGGCCACGTTGGTCGCTCCGGTCGCGCGCGGCCGGAAGATCTTGGTCAGCTGGATCGTCTGCGAGCGCGTCGGTACCAGGGCGTTCTCGCCGTTCTGACCGACGGCGCCCTGGACGCCTTTGTCCACGCGGGTCACCAGCTGCTCGATCTGGTCGAGCTGGCCGGGGAGCGGCGCGGCGACGATGACGCGGTTGAGCGCGAGGTCGGGGATGACGCGGGCCTTGGTCGCGGCGGCGGAAGCGGATTCGTTGGCGGCGGCGACGCCCGGGATGGCTTGGCGGATCAGGTTCGCCAGCTCGTCGGCCTTCATCGATTGCGGGTAATAGATGCGGACGTCGCCGGCCGAGCCGTCCTTCTGCTCGAACTTGTTCACCAGCTCCTCGGCCAGCGCCAGGCGTTCCGGCGGCCCGAAGAGCAGCAACGTCCGCGAGGCATCGTCGTACACCGAGGTCACGTAGTCGGCGGGATCCGCCGGCAGGACCTCCATGGCCTTGGTGTTCGGGTTGAAGGAGGTCCGCTTCGGCGCGGTGGCGATGCCGAAGGTGCGGTTCAGCAGGTCCGAGACGATGGCGCCCGAGGCGTGCTGCAACGTGTAGGTCTTCATCTGGCGGTCGGCGGACTGGCCGGTGCCGATGGTGGCGAGCAGCGTGCGGACGCGCTGGATGTTCGAGAGGCGGTCGGTGACGACGAGGCCGCGTCCGCGGGAGAGCGGCGCGACGGACCCGGCGCCCGAGAGCATCGGCAGGACGGAATCGGCGACCTCCTTGGCCTCCAGGTTGGCGATGTCGAGCACGACGGTGACGACCTCGCCCGGCCGCACATCGCCGGCGTTCTCGGTGCCGCGCATGATGCGGATGGGCATCGACGGGAGCTGCTTGAACGGGACGAGCCGCAGATTGTTGCCGTCCTCGAGGAGCATCACGCCCTTCATGGCGAGCATGAGGTTCAACGTGTCGAGCGCCTCGTTGTAGGTGTAGGCGTTCGGGTCGTCGTAGGTGAGCGAGCCGACGACGTTGGTGTCGGAGAGCAGCGGACGTCCGGCCATCTGCGCGAACCGTTCGACGACGTCGGAGTACGGGATGCCGTCGAACTGGAAGCGGATGTCGCGGGCCGGCGCGGTCTTGGCGCTGACGATGACGTCGGGCCTCGGCGACGCGGGCTTCAAGGCCGACGGCGGGGGAGGCGCGGGCGGGTTGGTCGCGGGCGGCCGGGCGGCGTCCT
>JANNAJ010000036.1:0-2548 GCA_031384285.1 Verrucomicrobiota bacterium | reverse complement strand
AAGATCCGGCCCTCGTGCCTCTGGAGCGTGAAGATCGGCAGATGCGCGGCGATGATGATGAGCATCGAGAAGAAGGTCGGCTTGCCCACCTCCGCCGCGGCGCGCTGGATGGCCTGGACGGTGACCAGCGCGCTCTTCGGGTCGCTGCTCTTCTCGGTCACGCTCGTCCCGCTGCTCTGCTACTTCCTGCTCCGGAAGAAGCTCCCGCACGACGACAACTTCATCGTCCGCACCGCCAAACGCGCCTACGCGCCGGTGCTGTCCTGGAGCCTCGTGAACTGGAAGGCCGTGCTCGCCATCGCGCTCGTCTCGCTCGGTGCGGCCGGCGCCATCGCCACCCGCCTGGGCACCGAGTTCTTGCCCGAGCTCAACGAGGGCACCATCTGGGTCAACACCACGCTGCCCGCCGGCGTCTCCATCGAGGAGGCCCAGAAACGCTGCGCGCAGATGCGGAAGCTCATCCGCACCGTGCCCGAGGTGAACACGGTGATCTCCAAGGCCGGACGGCCCGAGGACGGCACCGATCCCAAGCCGATCAACATGCTGGAGTGCTTCGTCGACATGAAACCCGCCGAGCAGTGGCGGCCCGGATCCACCAAGGAGAGCATCCTCGCGGAGATGGACAAGGCGCTCGATGCGCTGCCCGGACTGGAGACGAGCTTCTCGCAGCCGATCCGCGACAACGTGCTGGAGAGCATCTCGCAGATCGACGGCCAGGTGGTGATCAAGATCTTCGGCGAGGATTCGGCCACGCTCCAGCAGCAGGTCGACGCCGTGATCCGCAAGGTCGTCGGTGTCCGCGGCGTCGCCCGCGCGTTCGTCGACCGCGCCGGCGAGGTCCCGCAATCGGTCATCGAGGTGGACCGCGCCGCGGCGGCCCGGCACGGCCTGAACGTGCAGGACGTCGAGGACGTCATCGAGACCGCCCTCGGCGGCAAGGCGGCGACGGAGCTCTGGGAAGGCGAGAAGCATTTCAGCGTCGTCCTCCGCCTGCCGCAGCCCGAGCGGGCCCTGGAGAAGCTGCGCGGCGTGCTGGTCGACACGCCGGCCGGCGCGCACATCCCGCTGGGCCAGCTCGCGGACTTCAAAGTGACCAGCGGCGCCATGAACATCAGCCGCGAGAACGGGACGCGCGTGAAGGCCGTCGGCGTCTTCATCCACGGCCGCGACATGGGCAGCGTCGTCGCCGACATGCAGGCCAAGGTCAGCGAGCTCACGATGCCGCCGGGCTATCTCGTGACGTGGAGCGGCGAGTTCGAGAACCAGCAGCGCGCGATGAAACGCCTCGGGCTCATCGTGCCCATCAGCGTGTTCCTGATATTCCTGCTGCTCTTCAACACCTTCCACTCCGTGAAGAGCGCGCTGCTGATCCTGCTCAACGTCCCGTTCGCCGTCATCGGTGGCATCGTGGCGCTCTGGGTGACCGGCATCCCGCTGAGCGTCAGCGCGGCGATCGGATTCATCGCGCTCTTCGGGCAGGCGGTGCTCAACGGCGTCGTGATGGTGAGCTGCTTCAACCAGCTCGTCGACGAGGGCAAGACTCCGGCCGTGGCGGTGAAGGAAGGCGCGACGATGCGGCTCCGTACCGTGCTGATGACGGCGATGCTGGCGATGCTCGGCCTGCTGCCGATGGCGTTGTCGCACGGCATCGGCTCCGAGACGCAGCGCCCGCTGGCGCTCGTCATCATCGGCGGCCTGCTCAGCGCGACTCCGCTGACCTTGCTCGTCCTGCCCACGTTCTACCTCGTCTTCTCCAAAAGGGACGAGGAGGCCGATGAAACGGGACCGGCGCCCGCGCCGGTCCACGCCTGACGCGGTTCCCATGGGAGCGACAGCGTCGGGTCCGCGGTCCATGGCGCCCACGCGTCGCCCCGCGATGCGGCGCCCTGATGGAGCGGCGCGGGCGGATCGCTGATACTTCCGCTCCGGAGCGGAGCCGGCCGAAGTCGGCCGTTGACTTGGAACAAAGGCCCGTCCTCCGTGTCCTCAAAGGCGACGACCCACGGATCCCATGGACCTCCCCGCTTCTTCTCGGCTCGACCGCCGGGCCTTTCTTCGCACCACCGCGCTCGGCGTGGCCGCGATGTCCGGCGTGCCCGCTGCGTTCGCAGCCGCCCCGCCGTCCGGGCTGTCCGGGTACCGGGGCCCGAACGTCATCGTCGTCCGCTGGGGCGGCGGCGCGCGCCGGCGGGAATCCATCGAACCGCGCACCACCTACGCGCCGTTCCTCACGCACGAGCTGGCCAAGCGCGGAGTCCTCTTCCCGAGGATGGAGATCGCCCAGTTCGAGGGCCTCCAGACCAGCCACGGCGAGGGCACGCTGAACCTGCTCACCGGAAAGTACGACCGCTACCAGGACATCGGCCGCGAGCGGGCCGACGCTGGCTTCAAGCTGCTCGGCGCGCGGTTCGAGGCGAAGGTGCCGACGGTCTTCGAGCACCTGCGCGAGACCTTCGCCATCCCCGACCACCAAGCCCTGCTCATCAACGGCGAGGACCGCGCCGACGAGGAGTTCTACAACTTCAGCAACCACCACCTCTTCGGCGTG
>JANNAJ010000022.1:0-2783 GCA_031384285.1 Verrucomicrobiota bacterium | reverse complement strand
CGGACATCTCGGGCTGGTGCCCCGGCACATCACCTGGACCGGTTACCGGGCCATCGGCAAGACGGTCGAGGAAGCCCGCGAACTCCATCGCCGGATGAAGCGGCTCGAGGATGCCGGCGCCTACGCGGCCGAGCTCGAGGTGGTACCGCACAACCTCGCCCGCTGGCTGAGCTCGCAGACGAAGCTGTTGCTCATGTCGCTCGGTTCGGGCAGCGGATGCGACACGCAGTTCCTCTTCTCCGACGACATCCTCGGCGACTACGAGGAGCGGGCACCGCGCCACGCCAAGGCCTACCGCGATTTCCTCGCCGAGAACCGCCGCCTGCAGGCCGAGCGCGTCGCCGCCTTCCGCGAGTACATCGCCGATGTCGACGCCGGACGCTTCCCCGAGCGGAGCCACCTGGTGGAGATGGACGCGCAACTGCTCGAGGAGGTCGTGCGGTCGACCGGATCGGCGGACGCGGCGAAGTGAACGCGGACGGCGCGGCGGCCCGTCTTGTCCGGAACGATACTGTCGAGGTATGGGTTGGAACGGGTCGCCGGCCCGTCGTGGCGAGCGACCCGCCCGCCGCTCGCGGTGCGCCGGGAATGCACCCTTTGGTGGGCGCGCTGGCCGTGCCGAAACTCGGCGGCAAGTTGCCGCCGAGAACGGCCAAGTTGGCCGTGCCACCCGGATCCGTCCGCATGGTTCCGGTTCATACCAACTCCTGGTGGATCCTGGCAGGACTTGGCCTCGCGTTGTGGGCGGCTTGCCTGCAAGCCGGACGGGTTGCAGGGCAACCCGCCCACGGTTCTACCGGCGATCACCCACTTGGTCTCAGGCGAAGAAGGGCCGGAGCACGTTGCCCGCGACCTTGAGCGCGCGCTGCCGGCCTTCGAGCGACTTGCCGAAGGTGTCGTCCTCGACCTCGATGCAGACCGGTCCGCGATAGGTCGTCTCCATCAGCGAGCCGAGGAACCGGGACCAATCCATCTCGCCGAAGCCGGGGATGCGCGGTTGGTGCCACTCCAGCGGATGCGCGAAGACGCCGACGTCGTCGATGCGGTCGCGGCGGATCCTCACGTCCTTGGCGTGGACGTGGAACAGCTTGTCCTGGAACTCGCGCAACGGGCTGGCCGGATCCATGTGCTGCAACACAAAGTGCGACGGGTCGTAGTTCAATCCGAAGCTCGCCGACGGGATGTCGCTGAACGCGCGGCGCCAGATGACCGGCGTGGTCATCAGGTTCTTGCCGCCGGGCCATTCGTCGGCGGTGAACGACATCGGGCAGTTCTCGATGCCGATGCGGACACCGTGGTCCTCGGCGAAGGCGATGAGCGGGCGCCAGGTCTTGAGGAAGCGCGGCCAATTGGCGTCCACGCTCAGCGTCTGGTCGCGTCCGACGAAGGTGTTGACCGTCGCCAGCCCCAGCATCTCCGCGGCGAGCACGACCTTGCGCAGATGGGCGACCGCGACCTCGGAGACCTCGGGGTCCGGATCGAGCGGGTTGGGATAATAACCGAGCGCCGAGAGTCGCACGCCGTGGCGGGCGCAGAGTTCGTGGACCTCGCCAGCGCGGGCGGCGGTGAAGCCGTCGACATCGATGTGGGTGACGCCGGCGAACTTCCTTTCGGCCCGGCCCACCGGCCAGCACATGGCCTCGACGCAGGCAAACTTCTCCGCGGCGGCGAAGGCGAGGACCTGGTCGAGGGAGAGCTCGGGCAGGATGGCGCTGACGAATCCGAGGTGCATGGGGTGTAGTGTCGGCAGGCGTTCGCGCTTGGCAATCCCGCACCGGGCCGTGGCACCGGATCCGGACGGTTCCGCCGCGGGTGCGATCAGAAGTGGCGGACATAGGTAGCGCGGAGCGGCCCACGGAAGGGACGCTCCCGCTGGATCAGGGTGGAACGGCCAACTTGGCCGTCCTCGGCGGCAACTTGCCGCCGAGCTTCGGCACCGGCCGCACACCTTCCCGAGAGAGCGTTCCCGGCGCACCTGGAGCGGCGGGCGAGTCATCCGCCCCGACCGGCAGTTGACCCGTTCCACCCGGACATCGACGGAATGATCTCGGCCCGCCAGGGCCACGTCATTGTCCGCCACTTCCGATCGCACTCTCCGCCGCCATGGAGGTTGTCAGCGACGGTCGGGGCGATAGCATCCGCCCATGATCCACCGCGCGCGCGCCGCCTTCCTCGCTTTGGCTTGTTCGCTTGCGCTGGCCGCGCCGGCATCCGCCGCAGGCCCCCGGGTGCTGGCGGAAGGCCGGCTTCCCGACGACCACCGCCTCGGGCCGCTGAAGGATCTCGACGGCTATTTCCCCTTCACGCCGCCGACATCGAAGGACGCCTGGGCCAAACGTTCCGAGCGCGTGCGCCGCCAGATCCTGGTGTCGCAAGGCCTGTGGCCCATGCCGACCAAGGCGCCGCTCAACGCCGTCATCCACGGCCGCGTCGAGCGCGACGGCTACTCGGTGGAGAAGGTGTACTTCGAGAGCGCGCCGGGCTTCTTCGTGACCGGCAGCCTGTACCGTCCGAAGAACGTGACCGGCAAGGTGCCGGCGGTGCTCTTCGCCCACGGGCACTGGGCCGACGCGCGGCTTTCCGAGGCGACCGACGACGAACTCCGGAAAGAGATCGCCACGGGACAGGAGCGCTTCGAACAGGGCGGCAAGAGCCGGTTCCAATCGATGTGCGTGCAGCTCGCGAGGATGGGCTGCGTGGTCTGGCAGTGGGACATGCTGAGCGATTCCGATTCGGTGCAGTTCTCCAAGCAGGTGGTGCACAACTTTGCCAAGGCGCGTCCC
>JANNAJ010000012.1:0-6001 GCA_031384285.1 Verrucomicrobiota bacterium | reverse complement strand
AAGGCCGGCCGGCTGGTAGGACAGGCTTCCAGCCTGTCTGCCTGCGGGCTTCCAGCCCGTGGCACCGCCTGACTGGCGTGGGGCTGGAAGCCCCGGAACAGACAGGCCAGAGGCACTGTCCTACTTTCCAGACAGGCTCTGATCCGGAACGATGCAGTAGAGGTCTGGGTGGAACAGGCCACCGGCCTGTTGTGGCGGGCGACGCGCCCGCCGCTCTGGGTGCGCCGAGAATCCACTCTTTGGTGGGCGCGCTGGCCGTGCCACCCGGATCCATCTGCATGGTTCCGGCGCAGAGCCTGTCTGAAAAGTAGGACAGTGCCTCTGGCCTGTCTGTTCCGGGGCTTCCAGCCCCACGCCGGACAGGTGGTGCCACGGGCTGGAAGCCCGCAGGCAGACAGGCTGGAAGCCTTTCCTACCGGGCCGGCCGGCCTTTTCAATCAGGCTCCCAGGCACCGGGATGCCGGATGACCGGGTCTGAGCGGATTGGAAAACCCGCTTTTCCGGAGGACCTGTCGTCCTTCCACCCGCGCCGATCACCGCGCCGGCGCTACCGGACGCGGACGGAACCCGATCGCTTGCGGCGCCGCCGGGGCGGCAGGCAGGCAGCGGTCCTTCGCCAGGCAATCGGTGTGCCGCGCGGTCAGCCGGAAGAGCATCTCATCGCCTTCGATCTCGACCGCATCCAAAGGCGATTGGGTGATGACCTGCACCTCGTGCTCGACGTCCACCTCGAGTTCGTCTTCGCCGAGGATGGGGACCGCCAGCTTGAGGATCGAGAGCAGCTTCGCGGCGGTGAGCCGGTGGTCCAGGTCGTCCGCGACCCATACCTGCAAGCGGCAGAACCGGTCCGCGCGCGTCGTGCCGCCGCAATCCACGTAGCGCTTCTCGATGCGCGCCACCTCGGTGACGTGCGCATGGGCCGGGATCCTCGAACCGTCCGGCCGCACGAAGCGCAGGTTGCGGGGACCGGCTTCCGCGAGACGAATCTTGAGCAGGTCGAGTGTCATCGGAGCAACATCAGGCACCGACCGCCGGGACGACAGCGCATTCTTCGGCGCAGAACCGTCGCACCCTGGCCAGGATCTCGTCGCGGATCTCGCGGGTGCGCCCGAGCTTCTCCTCCGGCGTCCCGGTCAGGGCCGACGGGTCCGCGAACGACCAATGGAGCCGGCGGCTCACACCGGGGAAGATCGGGCACCGCTCCGCGCTGGCCTCGTCGCAGACCGTGATGATGAACTGGAACCACGTCCCGGCCCGCAGGAACTCGACCACGCTCTTGGTGCGGTTCGCGGATAGGTCATGGCCGAGCTCGCCCATCGCCTCGACGACGACCGGGTTGAGATGCCCCGCTTCCAGTCCGGCGCTCTGGGCCTCGAACCCGTCGCCGCACAGGTCGTTCAGGAACGTCTCCGCCATCTGGCTGCGGGCGCTGTTGTGGATGCAGACGAAGAGGACGCGCTTTTTCATGGAGGGTCGAGGTGTCGGTCTCAGGGGGCCAGGGAACCGGTGACGAGCAAGTTCCTCAAGGCTCAGCGAGGACCGCGTAGAAGGCGTCCGTGTCCGCCGTGGTGTCGACGATCGACATCACCTCGCCGGTGCCGACGACGGCCGTGGAGCGGACCGCCCATTGCGACGACGGCGCGAGGATCCCTGTCGGGCCGGTGCCGAGCAGGCTGTATTTTGCGCCGACCACCGTCGTGAACCACACGGTCGATCTCCCTCCGTCGCGGGTGATCGCGGTGAGGGTCGGCGCGGGCGGGGGCACCGGGGTGCTGCCGCCGGCGGCGGTGAAGGTCATCGCGCCGGCGGGTGTCAGCTCGAAGTAGCCTAGGTAGGTCGATTCGCCGCTCCCGGGGCGCACCTCGTACAGGTCCGAACGGAGCCCTTCCGTGCCGCTCGCGAAATCCTGCGGCGTCACGTTCTCGAGGCTTCCTTGGAAGGTGTTCTTGAGGTTCCCGGTGCCGAGGTAGGTCGAATAGCCGTTCGGGTTGCTGGCGGGCAGCACCACCGCGGTCGGGGTGTTGTCGCGGCCGGCGGGGTTCGCGCTGCTGAAGGTCGCCGTGCCCGTGCCGATGCTCGAGATTCGCGTCGCGGAGTTGGCCAAGGAGAACGAGGAGACCCGGTTCCACGGATCCGATCGGACCGCGGGTCCGGTGCGCTTGCGCGTCGCCCAGACCGTCTGGAGCGGACGCTCCGGATTGCCATCGGCCCGGACCGCCCCGAACACGGCGAACCCGACGTTGTCGAGCCCGGCGAACGCGTTGGTGAACTGCGCCGCGGTGAACTCGGTGATCGTCAGCTTGCTCCCCGGCGCCGCGGCATAGAAGCGCGACACCGGACCGAGATCGACCACCAGCTCCTGGGCGCCGCCGTTCTGGCGGAATCCCAGCAACAGGTCCGGCGGGAGGTTGGTCGCCTGGAAGGTGAACGGCGCTGCGACGAGCCGGGAAACGGCGACGGTGAGCAGCAGCGCGGCGGTGCGGAGAGAAAGTTTCATGTGTGAGGTCGGCCCGATGGCGGTCGATGTTAAGGGCGGCCGTCGGGGGACACCTGCGGTTCGCGGCCACCACGGACCTTTTTTCGGCCACGGCTCGGAGCCGGTGGCCGACGGTTGTGGTGCGGCCGGCCACGGCGTACCGGCTCGGACGGCGGACCGCCCTCGGGTTCTCCGTTGCACGCACGTAACTTGAGTCCGCCCGGTCCGGCGACTACTCCCGGCACGTGCGCACTCTCTCGCTGATCGCGGCCCTGCTCGCGTCCGCGTCCGCGCCGGCCTCCGGTTCGGTGCTGGTGCTGACCGGACTCGCCCGCCTCGGCGGCGAGACGCGCGCGTACTTCGCGGAACCGCCGGCGACCGGGCACTTCTCGCTCGCGGTCGGTGAGACCGCGGCCGGGATCCGCTTGGTCTCGGTCGATCTCCCTGGCCGCACCGCGCTCGTCGCCGATTCCGACGGCATCCGCCGGGTCGCCTTCGCATCAGGCGACGTGACGGCGGCCCTTGCTCCAAGGATCCCAGCACGCCGCGCCGTCCGCGAACCTGACGTCGTTCCAAGCGGCCTGGATTTTTCCGGTCGAGACGAGTACGTCGCGCAGATCGCCCGAGGTCTGGCCGACGCGGACGTCCCGTCCGCGGATCCCCGGGACCCGCGGACGAACCCGGCGGCCGAAGGTGCCGCATCCGGCGAGAAGACCGGCCCGCCACCGCGCCGGGCGCCGACCGAAGAGGAGCTTTTCAAGTCCCGCAACGGCTACGCTGCCTGGGAAGCCCGGGAACGCGCGCTACGACAGGGGATCGCCGTCAGTGCTCCGGAGCCGTGAGCCCCGGACCGCGGCCAGGACGGTGCCGGTCGGTCACCGGCCGGCGGGATATGCCGAGAGCAGACAGTGCAGGGCACCGTGATGCCATTGGCTGTCCAGCGTGGGGATGGTGATGACTGCCACGTCGGGTCCCATCGCCGAGCGGAACACGGCGGCGGCCGCTGCATCCAACGCCGCGAGACGCCCGCCGATCGCTGGCATCAGGTACTTCGTCGGAGTTTGCAGGCCGTTGAGGTAGTTCAGGCCGAGGCTGGTGTCGGGCAGGCTCGGCACCAGCACCACCTGCCAGCCGCGACCACGGAACAGGGCCGCCTGTTCCGCGAGCCCGACAAAGATGGAACGCCATGCCGCTCGTGTCGGAGGATCCTCGCCGGCCGCGGCATCGGCCCGCGGATCCGCCGCCGAAAGCACGTCGAGCGCGAGCAGGAACGCGTGCAGCTGGTACTCGGCGTTGTCTTGCGGTCCGGCCGCAAATCGTCCGGCGACCGTCCCCGGGAACCGCCCGTCCGCGCCGCGCAGCGTCTCCACGGCGGCGCGCACCGCCGCCGGCACCCCGACTTCGCCGTCCGCCGGCCATCCCTGCGGCACCGCGGATGCGCCAAAGGCACGCAGCACCTCGGCGCCGGCCCGCGCGATCCAACGTGCCGCCGCCACGGGATCGTTGACGAAGGCGCAGAGTTTTCCGGCGATGGCACGCGGCGAGACGTCGAGATCGATGTGGTAGGAGACGGTCGGGACGACCACCGTTTCGTCCACGGCCAACTCGACGCGGAAGGCTTCCTCGACCTGCGCCGGCGTCAGGCCGAGCGCCACGTTGCGCGCGATCTCCGACGCCCCGAGCAGGAGCACGCGACGCCCCGTCGCCGGATCACGGACCACCAGCAGATCGCCTCCCTGGAACAGCAGCGGCGACGCGACGACGCGATGCCCTGCCGCTTGTGCCGTGCGCATCACCTCGGAATCGGCCGGCATGAAGACCGCTCCCGAGCTTTCCCG
Source organism: Verrucomicrobiota bacterium (assembly GCA_031384285.1). Classification (GTDB taxonomy): domain Bacteria; phylum Verrucomicrobiota; class Verrucomicrobiia; order Limisphaerales; family UBA9464; genus CAIVQB01. The sequence goes on along the minus strand of JANNAJ010000012.1, from coordinate 1,687 downwards.
GGAAGCGTAGCGCGGGGCGAGCGTGGCCGGAGCCCCCGCGACGGTCCCGGATCTGCCGTTGTCCTGGGCCCACGCACTCAGGGCGGTCCGCGCCGGCAAGAGCGTGACCTGGCCCGGCCGTCGCAACCCCCATTGCCCGAGTGCCTGGATCTGAAGCGCCGGCACCATCGTTTCCGGGACCGCCGCCAAGAAATCCGCCGAAGGCAGCGCCGCCACGAGATGCCCGACCACATCCAACCCGCTTCCAGGGACCAATCGGTTGCGGCGCAACCCGCCGCCGATCTGCACGCGGACGAGCGCGGGCTCTTGCGTGCCGTCGTCCAAGGCTGCGGAGAATCCCGGGTCGCTCGGACGCGCCCGGAACCGCGCTCCCTTCAGCGAAACCGCCACAGCGGCCACCGGTTCGTCCAGGGCAAGCCGGCGCGCGATCCGCGCGACGACTTGCATCGGTCCGGATGCGTCCGCCCCGGGATCGGCGAAGCTCTCGAGCCAATCCACCGGCAACCCGACCGCCCGCAACTCGTCCAGGCCCGCGGCGCCGTTCGTGGCGAAGCGCGCCGGCCCCGAATGGTCGAGCACCGCGGCGAGCGTCGGCAGCAGGCCGTCCGTCACGAGGTGCGCCTCGATCCATCCCGCTGTCGCCCGCAGCGCGGGGGACGCATCGGACGGCAGCGTCGCGGGCTGCTTCGCGTCGGACGGCCCCGTCAACGGCGCACGATATCCGGGCAGCGGCCGGATCTCATCAGCCGCCGGCATCGGCTGCCCGGCCGCGACCACGGAGGTATCCGGCAAGAAGATCCGCACACGGCTGCGCGGCGCCGGATCCCGCGTCAGCGGATCGAGGGTCCCGCCGACCGGCGCGTCGACGACGCGGAAGGCCGAGCGAGCGCGCGCCTCGAGGCCCGCGCGGGCCGATGTGGTCGTGGGCGCAGCGGTGACGCGGGCGTCGACAACTGTGAACGCGAGCAGCAGGAACCATGGACGGAAGACGAGAAACATCCCGTCCCGATATGGGCACCCTCGTGCGGTGCCGGCTTGGACCTGCTTGCCCTAATCGGAGAAACGTGCGGGTAGATCTATGCGGACTTGGCGCGGAGCCGGCGGCGGAACCGTTGCGGCGGCACGCCGTACGCCCGTTTGAACTGCGCCGCGAAATGGCTCTGGTCGCAGAACCGCAGTGTCTGGGCGATGTCCGCCAACGACGTCTCGCCCGCGAGCATCTCCTTCGCGCGCACCAACCGTTGGCGCACGAGATAGCGGTGGGGCGGTTCGCCGACGGACCGCTTGAACAACCTCGCGAAATGCCAGGGGCTCAACCCGGCCACGCTGGCCAGCGCCGACAGCGGAAGATCGTCGAGCAGATGCGCGTGGAGATGCTCCAGCACGCGTCCGAGCTGCGGATGCCCCAGCTCCAGCGGCTGCTGCGTCGCGGTGGAACGCGCGTTGTAGTGGCGCAGGAGGTGGCCGGCGAGGGCGGCGGCGAGCGATTCGCCGTAGATCCGGCCTCCCGGCGCGCCCGCCGCCGCCTCGGTCCGGAGGGCGCCGACGAGATGCTCGAGCAGCGGATCGTCCACGGCCATCCGAGGCACGATCTCCGGCGGAGGTCCGGCCGCCCCCGCATCCGCGGCCAGCGAGACGAACTCCGGCGAGAGCGACACGCCTACCCAGCGGCTCCGGGTGCTGAAGC
>JANNAJ010000775.1:0-5847 GCA_031384285.1 Verrucomicrobiota bacterium | reverse complement strand
CCGTCGGGCGCGCCGACGCGGAGCAAGATGTAGGAAGAGAAGAACGCGCCGAAGAGCATCACCTCGGAGGCGAGGAAGAGCCAGATGCCAACCTTGGCGTTGTAGAGGCCCGTGTCGGGGCGGGGTTTTACCGTGTAGGGGATGTCCATGGACGAGAAAAGTGGGAGGTTCAGGCCAAGGGATTGTTCAGGCTTTCTGTCCCTGCGGGGTGAAGTCTTTCGCAGCACCCGGGACGCTATATTCGTAGGGGCCACGGTAAACGACCGGCTCGGTCGCGAAGTTGCCGTGCGGAGGAGGCGTCGGCGTCTGCCAATCGAGCGTGGTGGCCTGCCACGGGTTGTCGGACTCGATTTTCTTGCCGATGAAGAGGCTGGAGAAGAAATTCCAGATGAAAGGCAATTGGAACACCAACAGAGCGATGGCCGCGTGGCTGATGAACTTGTTCAGCCAGAGGATGCCCGGATCCGCGCCGAGCCCGCCGCCGAAATAGGTCGCCCCGCCGTCATACATGCGGCGGCTCATGCCGCGCAGACCTTGGACGAACATCGGCGCGAATATGAGGTTCATGCAGACCAAAGACCCGTAGAAGTGGACCTTGCCCCAGAACTCGCTCATGAAGCGGCCGGTCGCCTTCGGGTACCAGAAGTACACGCCGGCGAAGAGGCCGAAGATGGTCCCGGGCGCCACGACGTAGTGGAAGTGCCCGATCACGTAGTACGAGTCGTGGAGGTAGATATCCGAGGCGTTGAAGCCGAGCGGGAGGCCGGTGAGGCCGCCGATGCCGAACATCGGGAGGAACGCCAGCGCGAAGAGCATCGGCGTGTTGAAGCGGATCGAGCCGCCCCAGAGCGAGATGAAGAGCGCCGTCAGGATGATGACCGACGGGATGGAAATCATCATCGTGGTAGTCTGGAAGAACGTGGAGATCTTCGTGCCCATGCCCGTGAGGTACATGTGGTGCGCCCAGACGATGAAGGCGAGGAACCCGATCGCCAGCACCGCGTACACCATCGACTTGTAGCCCCAGAGCGGCTTGCGGGTGTTGTTCGCGATGACCTCCGACACGATGCCCATCGCCGGGAGGATCAGCACGTAGACCTCGGGGTGGGCGAGGAACCAGAACAAGTGCTGCCACAGGAGCGGGCTGCCGCCGCCGCTCGCGGGGACCGGTCCACCCGAGGTCACGAGACCGGTCGGGAGGAAGAAGGATGTCTTGAGGACGTTGTCCGCGAGCTGCATCAGGCCGGCGGCCTCGAGCGGCGGGAACGCCAGCAACAGAAGGAACGCGGTCACGAACTGGGCCCAGACGAAGAACGGCAGGCGCATCCAGGTCATGCCCTTGGCCCGGAGCTGGATGATGGTGGCGATGAAGTTCACCGCGCCGAGCAGCGAAGACGTGATGAGGAGGACCATGCCGATGAGCCACATCGTCTGGCCGTTGACCAAGTGGTCCACGTCCGCCAGCGTGGCCAGCGGGGAATAGCTGGTCCAACCGGACTTCGCCGCGCCGCCGGGGATGAAGAAGCTCACCAGCATGACCACGCCGCCCCAGAAATAGAGGTGGTAGCTGGCCATGTTCAGCCGGGGGAACGCCATGTCCGGCGCTCCGATCTGCAGCGGCGTCACGTAGTTGCCGAAGGCGCCGAACGCGAGCGGGACGATGGCCAAGAACACCATGATGGTGCCGTGCATCGCGCCGAACGCATTGTACAGGTCGGCCTGCATGACCCCGCCCGACGCCGCGTCCGCGCCCAAGGTCTTCTCGAGCAGTTTGCCGACGAACGGGACCGGTTGGCCGGGGTTGGCCAACTGCTGGCGCATCGCCAGCATCAGCAGGAATCCGAAGAACAGGAACGCCAGCGCGGTGATCCCGTACTGGATACCGATCATCTTGTGGTCGGTGGAGAAGATGTACTTGGCCCAGAAGCCCGGCTCGTGGTGCTCATGCGCGTGCTCGTGGCCGTGGCCATGGGCCTGCGCGTGTGTCGTGGCGGTGTGCATAGTGTTCTGTGCGGTCGATTGAGATTCCGGGCGCGCCGATCGTCTCCACCTAGCCTCGGAGGGCCGGCAGCTCCGATTGTTGGGAAACCGGACGCGGTGCTGTCAATTTTTTGGTGTCCTTATCGGCGACCAATAAGCCGAGCAAAAGCGGAAGATAAACGATGCTGGCGAAAAAGAGGCGCTTCGCGGTCTTCGGCGAGGGATCCCGGGCGAACACGATGGCGCAGCCCAAGAACGCCAGACCGAACACCACCGCCCCGGCCAGATAAGCCCGTCCCGCGAGGTCCAGCAGGTACGGGTACAGACTGATCAACAGCAACGCGATGGTGTTGCGGATGGCTGATGCCGCCGTGCGACGTCCATCGGGGTCGATGCCCGAGAGCATCCGGTAGCCGGCCTTCGAATAATCGTCGCGGTACAACCACGCGATGGCCATGAAATGGGGCATCTGCCAGAAGAAGAGCACCGCGAAGAGCGCCCATCCGTGGGCCGATACCGTGCCGGTCGCCGCTGCCCAGCCCATCAACGGCGGGAGCGCGCCCGGCACCGCGCCGACCGCGGTGTTCAGCACGGTGACCCGCTTGAGCGGTGTGTACACGAACAAGTAGCTGGCGAGGGTCACCGCGCCGAGCATCGCCGTCAGCGCGTTGACCGCGAAGAGCAACCATGCCAGCCCGATGACGCTCAGCAGCACGCCGAGCAGGAGCACCGCATTCGGCGTGATGCGCCCGGACGGGAGCGGCCGGCTTTCGGTGCGACGCATGCGGGCATCGTGCTCGCGTTCGACCAGCTGGTTCAACGCGGCGGCGCCGGACGCGACCAAAGCCGTGCCGAACACCGTGTGCAGCATCAGCAGATAGTCCACCGGCGAACCGGACCCGAGGTAGAACCCCACCAGCGTCGTGAGCACCACCAAGAGCGTCAGACGCGCCTTGATGAGCTCGGTGAAGATGGCCACGCGGCTTTTGTCCGCTGGGACGACTCCGGTGGTCAAGGCTGGGGCGGTCGCTTTCAAATCGGTCCTGGTTCAGCGGGCGGATGGATCGGCGAACGCGAAAGCGGCCAAAGGATCACGTGGTTTCGTGGACGAAACCACGGGAGAAACGGAAATCCGGCGCGCGACCAAGGTCAAGCAGACCCCGGTCACCAACGAGATCGCGCCCACGGCCACATGCGAGGTGGCGATGTCCGCCGCTTTGTCGCTCCAGATCGTGAACGCGCCCAAGGCGGCTTGGACGGCGAGCAGAGCGGTCCAGACCGACGCCCACCGGGTCACCGGCGAGCCCCAGCCCAACCGGTTCTTGGCCACGGCCAACGACGCGAAGACCATCGCGACCGTGGCGACCGCACCGAGGCGATGGAACATCTGCAGGCGGATAAGCGCCGCGGTCACGGGGACCTCCTCGACGCGGCGGTTGTTGTAGCGCTCGACCGAAGTCGGATCGGTGTCCGGCCAGACCTGACCGTAGGCGAGCGGGAAATCATGGATGGCCAAACCGGCATGCTGATGACGCATCGACGCGCCGAGCACGAGCTGGAGGAAGACCAAGGCCGTGGCGGTCGGGAGCATCCAGCGGAGCGCACCGACCCGGGCCTTGTCGGGAGTCGGTGCGAGCCGACGCCAGGATGCCGTCAAAGAAAGCGCGATGACGCAGAGAAGTGCCAAGAACATCTGGCCCAAGCAGGCGTGGACCAAGCCGAACACCATTCCGAGCGGCAGGTCGGCGACGACCTGTTTGTCCAATACCACGCGGAGGCCTCCGAGCAGGCCCTGGAACTGGACCGCGGCGAACGCGAGCCAGCCCAGCAGCGGGAGCGGGCGGACCGTGGGCCCGTTCTTCGCCCAGACCACCGCCCCCAGCAGGACCACCCCGCCGATGCCGGAAAGGAAATAGCCGGCGCCCTTCCAATCCGCGCCCAGCTTCAGCAACACCCACCCGGCGACGATCTCACTCGCACCGATGAGGGCCAGCGGACGACGCGAGGCGGATCCGCCGAGCCAACGGGTCAGCACGACGACCAAGACGCCGACCGTCGAGGCCCAAAGCCGGTGCGTGTGCTCGTGGAAGACGCCGCCGGTGAACCAAGTGGACACCGGCAGCGCGAACATGTTGTACCCGTAGCTGGTCGGCCAATCGGGCACGGCCATGCCGACGCCCTTGCTGGTCACCAGCCCACCCAAGCAAACCAAGCCCAACGTGCAGAGGGCCGTCAGCGCGGCGAAACGCTGGAGCCATCGGTCGGATCGGTCGGATCGGTCGGATCGGTCGGAAGTGGGCACAGGCTAAGATATGAAAAAGCCGGGGTGGCGCCATCGCGCCTCCCCGGCTTCTCGGGTCTAGATCACTGTTTGACCTCGAGGCTCAGGTCGAGAGCGGCCTTGCCACCCTTCACCTGCACCTCACCAATCACCGCGCCGGCCTTCTGGTGGAAGGCCTCGACGGTGTATTTGCCGTCCGGAAGATCGCCCTTGATGGTGAACTTGCCGTCCTTGTCGGTGACGGCGAAGAACGGGTTCTCCATCACGCTCACGTAGGCGATCATCCAAGGGTGGACGTTGCAGGCGAACTTCGCGCCGAGCTCCGGCTTGTCGAACATCTTGTCGTTCACCTGACCGGCGGTCGCTTGGGCGAAATTGAAGCCTTTGTTGACCTTCGGGGTCGCGTTGACGTTGTGCATGAACGCGTCCGAGTTGCGGACCTGGAAGGTCTGGCCGGCCATCACCGCGGAGACGTACGGCTCGTACATGCAGCCGACCTGGTCGATGAGCGGCTTCTCCGCCGGCACCGGGAAGGTCTTACCTTCGAGGCCGCCCTTGATGTAGACGACCGTGTTGGCAAGGCCGCCGTCCGCCGAGACGACGTAGGTGCGGGTCATCACATCCGTTGAGTGGGTCTTGCCGCAGTTGGCGTCGGCCTTGACCTGGGGGATGGGCTTGGCCGGCGGCGGGGTGCCCTTGAGCGTGACTTTGCCGGTGAGCTCGGCAGCGTTGGCGAGCGTGGCCGTCGCGACGATGGCGGCGGCGAACTGGAGCGTGGTGTTCATAAACGTGACGTGTGTGTTGCCTGCGAAAACCAGAGGGACGCTACCAGCCGACCCGACTGAATCAAGCGTGTTCGTGAAATTTTTCACAAGGCGGTGATGAGACGGCTCGCGGCGGTGAAAATTCAGGCCGACACAGCCGGGGGCGAGGCTCCAGACAGGCGGAAGGCGGTGCAGTCCGACGTCACTTCCGTTCCAACAGCTTGCGGCTCTTCATCCAATCTCCGAGGCGGGCCGGCCACGTCGTCACGTCTTCGGCGGTCCGGCGCAGGCCGTAACCGTGCCCGCCGGTCGGGTAGATGTGCAGTTCCATCGGGACCTTGGCCTTTTGCAGGGCCGTCGCGTAGCCCAACGCGTTCTCCACGCGGACCGGATCGTCCTGGGAGATGGCGATGAAGGTCGGCGGCGTGTCGGAAGCCACCGGGAGTTCCGGTCGCACCTGGTCGTTTTTGTCCTTGTCGGTCAGGTAGGCCGGATAGATCAGCACCGTGAAATCCGGCCGGCAACTGACCTTGTCGGCGTCGTCGACCACCGGATAGGACCGCTCGCGGTGGTTGTTGCTGGCGACCGCGGCCAGATGCCCGCCGGCAGAGAATCCAAGGATACCGATGCGCGCCGGATCCAGGCCCCATTCCTTCGCGTGGAAGCGTGTCAGACCCAGCGCCCGCTGGGCATCCTGCAACGGTGCCGAGTGAGCCGGCTGGCCTTCACGCTTCGGCACGCGGTACTTGACCAGGACACCGGTCACGCCGATGGAGTTGAGCCACTCGCAGACCTCCGTGCCCTCGAGGTCGAGAGCGAGGA
>JANNAJ010000749.1:0-5780 GCA_031384285.1 Verrucomicrobiota bacterium | reverse complement strand
CGACCTCTTCCATGACGTCCATCAGGCGGTCGCGGACGTCGGCGGAGTCGATGATCTCGTTGCGGAAGCCATAGATGACCTCGCGCTGCTTGTTCATCACGTCGTCGTACTCGAGGAGATGCTTCCGGATGTCGAAGTTGTGCGCCTCGACGCGCTTCTGCGCGCGGCCGATCGCCGAGGTCACCATGCCGTGCTCGATGACCTCCCCTTCCTGCACGCCCATGCGTTCCATCAGCGCCGAGATGCGCTCGCTGCCGAACAGGCGCATGAGGTCGTCCTCGAGCGAGATGAAGAAGTGGGAGGAACCGGGGTCGCCCTGGCGCGAACAGCGGCCGCGGAGCTGGCGGTCGATGCGGCGGGATTCGTGGCGCTCGGTGCCGAGCACGTGCAGGCCGCCGACCTCGGTGACGCCGGCGCCCAGTTTGATGTCGGTGCCGCGGCCGGCCATGTTCGTCGCGATGGTGACGGAGCCTTTCTGGCCGGCGCGGGAGACGATCTCGGCCTCCTGCTGGTGGAACTTCGCGTTGAGCACCGCGTGCGGGATCTTCTCGCGGCCGAGCAGCTTGCCGAGCATCTCGCTGGTCTCGACCGAGACGGTGCCGACCAGGATCGGGCGGCCCTCGCCGTGCAGACGCTTGATCTCGGCGACGACCGCGTTGAACTTCTCGCGCTTCGTCTTGTAGACGGTGTCGTGGGAGTCCTTGCGGATGTTCGGGCGGTTCGTCGGGATGGTCATCACCCCGAGCTTGTAGATATCGTGGAACTCGGCGGCCTCGGTCTCGGCGGTGCCGGTCATGCCGGCCAGCTTCTTGTAGAGGCGGAAATAGTTCTGGATGGTGATGGTCGCGAGCGTCTGCGTCTCGCGCTCGATGTCGACGCCTTCCTTGGCTTCGACGGCCTGGTGCAGGCCCTCGCTCCAGCGGCGGCCGGTCATGAGACGGCCGGTGTTCTCGTCGACGATGATGACCTTGTTGTCCTGCACGACGTACTGCACGTCCTTCTCGTAGATGCAGTAGGCCTTGAGCAGCTGGGAGATCGCGTGGATGACCTGGGCGCGCTCCTCGAACTCGCCCTGGAGCTTGGCCTTCTGCTCGAGCCGTTTGCGCGGGTCGCTCTCGGCGCCGGAATCGATCTGGCTGAAGGCGGTGGGGAGATCGGGCAGCACGAAGGCGTCGGGATCATCGGGCGAGATGAACGCGCGGCCCTTCTCGGTGAGATCGGCCTCGTGGGATTTCTCCTCGATGGCGAAGAGCAGCTGCTCCTTCTCCTCGTAGAGCTGCTTCTTGGATTGGTCCGCGTGCAGCTCGGTCTCGTAGACCTGCACCCGCTTGAGGTTCTCGGGCTCCTCGAAGAAGCGCATGAGGCCCTCGGAGCGCGGCTGGCCGAGTTTCACGCGGTACAGCAGCGCCGCGAGCTGGAGCTCGAGCGCAGCGGGATCCTTGGGGTTCGAGCCGTCGGCGGGCTTGATCTGCTTGAGCACGCCGTCGGCCTCGCGGAGGAAGCGGTTGCACAGCTCGCGCTGGGCGTTCACCAACCGCTCCACCACCGGTTTGAAGTCGTTGTACTTGTGCTCGACGGTGATCACCGCCGGGCCGGAGATGATCAGCGGCGTGCGCGCCTCGTCGATGAGGATGGAATCCACCTCGTCCACGATGGCGAAGTAGTGCCCGCGCTGGACCTGCTCCTCTTTGCGCGTGGCCATGCCGTTGTCGCGCAGGTAATCGAAACCGAACTCGGCGTTCGTACCGTAGGTGATGTCGCACCCGTACATCTCGCGGCGGACCTGCGGCGACTGGTCGTGCAGGATGCATCCGACCGAGAGGCCGAGGTAGCGGTAGACCGCGCCCATCCACTCGGAATCGCGGGCGGCAAGGTAGTCGTTGACGGTGACGACGTGGACGCCGCGACCGGTCAGGGCGTTGAGATAGACGGGCAAGGTGCCGACGAGCGTCTTGCCCTCGCCGGTGGCCATCTCGGCGATGAATCCCCGGTGGAGCGCCGTGCCGCCGATGAGCTGCACGTCGAACGGGACCATGTTCCACGGAAGCTGGTGCCCGCGGACCTCGATCTGCGCCTTGCCGTCGGTGAGCCGGCGGCAGGCGTTCTTCACCACGGCGAACGCCTCCGGGAGGATCGTCTCCAGCTCGCGCTTCAGCTCGTCGTCGTCGCGGATGACGGCCAGCCGCTCCTTCCAGGCGGCGGTCTTCTGGCGCAGCACGTCTTCGGGCTGGGATCGGAGCTCCTGCTCCAGCGCGTTGATCCTCGCCACGAGAGGCCGGATCTTCTTCACCTCGCGTTCGTTCCGGGAGCCGAGGATTTTCTTGAGGATATAGCCGATCATGACGGGCGAGATTTCAAAACGGAGGCCGGAAGCTAGGGGCCGGTTCCGGGGCCGTCAAAGGCTTTGCCCGCGGGCCGCGGACCGCCCGCCCCCGCCCGCGACGAAGGTCGCGGCCGGCACGACGATCACGCTCCGAAGGCCTTGCGCAGCTGCGCGATGCTCTTCGGGACGGCCGTTCCGGCCGCTTCCTTGCCTTCCATCTCCAGCGAGACCCAGCCCGAGTACCCGACGTCCGCGAGGATCCGGGCGATGCGCGGGTAGTCGAGGTCGAGCGTGTACCACTCGCCGCCTCCGGGATAGGTCTTGGCTTGGACGAAGACGGTCTTGGGCGCGATGGCGACCAGCTTGTCGTAGGGGTTCTCCAGGAAGTTGCCGGTGTCCATCAGCGCGCCCACCCACGGCGAAGGCACCGCATCCACGATCCGGAGCTGTCCCGCGGGCGTGCGGGACAGGCCCCAGTGGTTCTCGACCGCCAGCACGACGCCGAGCTCGGCCGCGCGGGCGACGCAGCGGCGGAGCGAATCGATGCACCACTTGAAGCCTTCGTCCTCGGTGTGTCCGGGCAGGATCGGTTCGTCGCCGCGGGCCTTCATCAGGTCGTCGAAATCCGGGATGGTGTTCCACCGGCCAGAGTTGATCCGCAGCACGCCGGCCCCCAGCGAAGCGGCGATCTCAAGGCACTTCAGCGTATGATCGACCTGTTTGGTCAAGAACGCCGGATCCGGATCGACGAAATCCTGGTGGATGCTCAGGCAGCAGTAGCTCACGCCATGGCGGAGGGCGTGGCGTTTGAGCCTCGAGAGATAGGCTCGGTGGTCGGCGGTGAGCGGCTCCTTCTCCGGGATGTCCATCTGGCGATGGAGGACGTCCACGCCGGCGACGCCGAGGGCGGAGGCGCGTTCGACGACCTGCTCGATCGACACCTTCGGCTCGCGGAAGTGCCAATAAGAATAGCTGGAGATGGCGAGCTGGACCTTGGGACGCGGTCCCGCAGGTACAGCGGCGGTCGCGACCGGCAGCGTGAGGGCGCCGGCACCCATCGCCGCGGTGGTGAGGAACGAACGACGCGAGGTCTTCATCGGGTTGGTCCAGCAAGGTTACGCGGCCCCGGGCTCCGTTTGGAAGCGTCGATCCGCTACGGTCGCCCGTCGGACCCCGGGAGCGGGACGCGGCCCCGGGGCATCCGCGCGCGGCGCCATGGGGGACGCCTGCTCCGAGCGGGCGTCGAGGAAGCGTTTCAGTTCCGAAGCCATCGTGCCGCCGAAGCCGGACACCTGCTCGATCTGCTCGATGGACGCCAGCCGCAAACGCTGCACCGAACCGAACTTCCGCAAGAGCGCCTGCTTCCTCGCGTCGCCGATGCCGGGGAACTCGTCGAGCAGGCTCTCGCTGATCTTCTTGAGGCGGAGTTGCGCGTTGTAGGTGTTGGCGAAGCGGTGCGATTCGTCGCGCACGCGCTGGAGCAGCTTCACCGCGTTGTGGTCCAGACCCAGCACCAACGGCTCGGACGCGCCCGGCCGATAGATCTCCTCGTTCTCCTTGGCCAGCCCGATGACCGTGAGGTGACCGAGCCCGAGCTTCGTCAACTCTTCGCAAGCCGCGTTGAGCTGCCCCTTGCCCCCGTCGATGAGGATGAGGTCGGGGAGCTTCGGCGCGATCGGCGGCGCGGGGATCCAAGGGGCGGTCGGTTCCTTTGCAGGGGTAGGCCGGTGAGCCGGTGAGCCAGTTGGCAAAATCGGGCCAGGTGCGGCATCTTTCTCACTCACCGCCTCACTGGCCGACTCGCTCACTTCACCGCCTTCCACCTCCCGCTTCAACCGTGCGTAACGCCGCCGGATCGTCTCGGCCATGCACGCGAAGTCGTTCTGCTCCGTCACCGTTTTTATGCGGAACCGCCGATAGTTCGCGCGGTCGGGACGCCCGTGCCAGAAGCTCACCATCGAGGCCACCATGAACGTCCCGCTGATGTTCGAGATATCGAAGCCCTCGATGCGCTCCGGCGGCTTCGGCAGGCCGAGCACGCGGCCCAGTTCGCGCATGTCGGATTCCGTGTTGAGCGCGACCGGCAGCTTGTACGGGATGCGCTCGAACTTCTCCGTGTCCTGGGTCGTGCGACGCATGTCCTCCAGCGCGTCGCGGAGCTGCGCGGCCTTCTCGAACTCCAGGTTGAGCGATGCCTTGCGCATCTCCGCCTCCAGCTCGGCCTTGAGCTCCTCGGTGCGCCCTTGCAGGAACTCGATCCCCGCCCGCACCTGGGCGAGGTATTCGTCGCGCGTGACGTTCCCGATGCATGGCGCGGTGCAATGCTGGAGATTGCCGTACAGGCAATGCTTGTGGTCCGCGGCGCCCGGGGTGAGCGGACGGCATCCGCGCAGATGAAAACGCCGACGCATCAGCGTGAGCGCGCGCCGCACCGACCCGCTGTGGGCGAACGGCCCGAAGTAGACGCAACCGTCGTCCTTGCGCAGCCGGGTGAGCACGAAGCGCGGGATCGGGTCGTTGAGGTTCACCTTGAGCAGGAGGAACTGTTTGTCGTCCCGCAGGTCGATGTTGAAGCGCGGCTTGAAGTCCTTGATCAGCCTGCTCTCGAGCAGCAACGATTCGGGCTCGCTCTTCACCACGTGCCAGTCGAAGTCGTGGATGGCATCGACCAGCGCGTTGAACTTCAGGTCCCATCCCATGCGCCGCGACGCGTGGAAGTACTGCGAGACGCGGTTGCGCAGGTCGCGGGCCTTGCCGACGTAGATGACCGTGCCGAAGCGGTCCTTGTGCAGGTACACGCCCGGCTTGTGCGGGACTTGCGACAGCTTGTCGCGGATATGGGCGGTGGCGGGCATGGACGGCCGTGACGGATGCGACGGTAGACCTCCTCCGACCGGAGGACAACGTACGCTCGGCTCAGGACATCAAGGGTCCTGAGCGGAGGCCGTGGGCGTGGAGGGGACCAACCGGTAGAACCGGGCTCTAGCAGGCGAGCCGAGCGGCACCGTCCACCATCCCGCCCAGTGCCGGACCTGCGCATCCGGGACCGTGTCCCACGTCGCCGAAAGGCCGGACAAGGTGCTCGTCTCCAATCGCCATCCGTCGAGATCGGCAGACCAAGCGAGGCTGAGGTCCTGGGGTGTGCGCAGGACCCTGAGCGTCGCGCCGACCACCGAGGGGTCCACGCCGGCATCCTCGACCGAAGCGGTCCCCTCCGGACTCGCGATGTGGACGGCGCTGATCCCGCCACCGATGCCGTCTTTCGCGACGAGCACGAGCCGATGGGGGCCTGCGGGGAGACCTTGTGCCAACTGCACCATGACGCCGTCGCTTCCCGACGGACCGGATGTGTCCGGGACCGAGTCGAGGAAATGACGTTCCACCTGCCAGTGCGCCTCGTACCCGGCCGGGACCGGCAGGTTTCCCGACCAGAAGACGGCCCGGCCCAACCAATGGT
>JANNAJ010000707.1:0-1985 GCA_031384285.1 Verrucomicrobiota bacterium | reverse complement strand
TTTGAGACGTCGACCGGTTTGGCCGGCTCCGCAGCGGTCAGCGCGGACGACGACAAGAAGATCAGCGTCAGGATGCGGGCGTGTTTCATGGAGGTGCGGTGACCTTAGCAGATCGGGCGACGAAGCCAAGCCGCGGCCCGGGGGCGGGATATTCGTGGGGGTGGCCGGTGAGAAAGCCCGTGGACGATAGCCGTGTCGAGGGCGATGGATCCGCGGACAGCGAAGGAAGATGGCGGGAACATCGCCGGACCGCGGGCAGGCTTCTCGCAAATCCCCCTCGTCCAACTCCCCGCGCGCTGCTATCGGTTCCCCCGTCGTATGAAGATGACCGCTGTGCTGCGCCGGTTCCTCCCGTCAGGGCTGGTCCTTTCCTTGTCGCTGCTGGTCGCGTCGGCCGCGGAGCCGCCTCCGTTGCCTCCGCTGCCGCCGGCCGCACCGCAAGGGGGCTCGGCGATCCCTCGCATCGTCAGCCGCCCGATCCGGCTCCGCACCAACCAGATGGTCGGGACCGGCGCGGCCTCCGTCCAGGGTGCCGTCGGACTGCCGCAGTCGGCGCCGACGCTCGCCATCACGCCGACGGTCAACAATCCCGATGCTCTCGCGTGGGATTCCAAGCTCAAGGAATACGCCGCGAAGGCCGGCGAGACGGAGGCGAAGTTCACCTTCGCGTTGACCAACGTCTCCAAGGAGGCGGTCACCATCCAGAACGTCCACACCAGCTGTGGCTGCACCGCGGCGAAGCTGCCCCAGCAACCGTGGGTCATCGCTCCCGGCGAGCGCGGCGAGATCGGTGTGACCGTCGACATGCGCAACAAGTACGGGACCATCACCAAGACCGCGACGATCAACTCGTCCGTGGGCCCCATCCCGTTGACCGTCCGTTGCATCATCCCGGCACCCGACCTGAACGCGGCCCGCACCGGCGACCGCACCCGCAACATGCAGATCGCGGCGGCCGACCGGCAGTCCGTGTTCCGCGGCGATTGTGCGACCTGCCACGTCGCGCCGACGTTGGGCAAGACCGGCAAGGCCTTGTACGAGACCGCCTGCGGGATCTGCCACGAAGGCGAGCACCGGGCGTCCATGGTGCCGTCGCTCCGTGCGCTCAACAAACCGACCGACCGCGCCTATTGGACGCAATGGATCACCAGCGGTCGCGAAGGTTCCCTGATGCCCGCCTTCTCGCTGAAGCAGGGCGGCATCCTCAGCGACGACCAGGTCGGCTCGCTGGTCGAGTACCTGGGCGGCGAGTTCGCCTTGGAGGTCAAGCTGCCCGGCGGCGGCGCGGTCCCGGATGCCGGCACCAAGGCGAAGGCGGCACCGTTGGCCCCTTGAGCGTCGGCATGCCCCGCGGCCGCTTCATCACGTTCGAAGGCGGAGAAGCGTGCGGGAAGAGCACGCAGGTCCGCCTGCTCGCCGAGGCCCTTCGGACGGGTGGTCATGTCGTGCGCGAACTCCGCGAACCCGGCGGCACCCCGCTCGGCGAGAAGCTCCGCCATCTGCTGAAGCATGATCCCGACGGCCACGGCATGGCCCCGGAGACCGAACTGCTCCTGATGAACGCCAGCCGCGCCGAACTGGTGCGCCGGGTCGTCCGTCCGGCGCTGGCAAACGGGGAGATCGTGCTCTGCGACCGGTTCTACGATTCCACGACGGCGTACCAAGCCGGGGGGCGCGGCCTCGACGCCGAGGCCGTCCGCGCGGTCATCGAGCTCGCCGTGGCCGGCATACGACCGGACCTGACGTTGCTCATCCGCGTCCCGAGGCAGGAGGCGCTGGGACGATTGGCCGCACGGAACCTGGCGACCGCACCGTTGCCCGACCGGTTCGAGTCCGAGCAGGACGCTTTCTTCGCCCGGGTCGACGCCGCGTACGAAAAGCTCGCGGAAGCTTGGCCCGGACGCGTCCGCGTGATCGACGGCACCGGATCGCCGCACGAGATCGCGCACCGCGTGCGGAGCGAGGTCGGGGCGCTGATGGGCCGG
>JANNAJ010000704.1:0-2098 GCA_031384285.1 Verrucomicrobiota bacterium | reverse complement strand
GGCCGACCGGTCGCCGGTGGCACGGTAGGTCGGCAGCTTGCGACACGGGGGTCGCCGCTTCGGTTCGCATCCGCCGGGACATCGGACCCAGTCGCTGGCCGCTCACGCCGGAAGCGAGCGCCCGGCCTGCATCGTGGACAGTTCTTAACGCAGGCGTCCTTCGGTCGTCACCGGCTCGTCGCAGCGTATCCCACCAAGCGATGCAAAAGGTGCTGATCCTCACCGCCGGTTTCGGAGAAGGCCACAACGCCGCCGCTCGCAACCTGCGCGAGGCCCTCGAACTCGCGTCCGATGACGTCCAGGTCGAGGTCCTCGACCTTCTCGAGAGCGCCTACGGCCGGCTCAACACGCTCGTCAAGAGCACCTATCTCAAGGTCCTCGACCACGCGCCGTTCGTCTGGAACGGCATCTACGGCTGGCTCAACTCCACGACCTGGCCGCATCCCGACGGACAGGTCGGGCTCGCCCGTCTCCGCCAGCATCTCGCCGACGTCCTGCGCACGACCGAGCCGGATTGCGTGGTCACCACCTACCCGATCTACGCGCCGTTGATCCAACAACTCTTCCGCGACCATCAGGAACGCCCGTTCCGCTTGATCTCGGTCGTGACCGATTCGATCACCGCCAACTCCCTTTGGTGGCGGGCGCCGAGCGATCTTTGGATCGTGAGCAACGAGGCCACCGCCGCCGTCCTCCGCGCCGGTGGCGTCCCCGCCGACAAGGTGAAGGCGCTCGGGTTCCCGGTGAGCCCGCGCTTCGCCGAGCTGACCGGCATCGAGGTCTTGCCGCCCGGGCCCGGCCGCGCCAAGCGGATCCTCGTCATCGTCAACCACAACAAGAAGAAGGCGGCGCGCACCATCGACGAGCTGCTCGAGCTGCCAGACACGCATCTCACCGTGACCTGCGGGCGCGACGCCGAGCTGAAGGCGAAGCTTGCCGAGCAGACGCGCAAGGTGGCCGACCGCGTCCGCCTGCTCGGCTGGACGAACGTGATGCCGCGCCTGCTGGTCGATTCGCATCTCGTCGTCACCAAGGCCGGCGGTGCCACCGTGCAGGAAGCGATCGCGGCCCGGTGCCCGCTGATCCTGAACCACATCCTTCCCGGCCAGGAAGAGGGCAACGCGCGGCTCGTCACCGAGCACGGTCTCGGCGCGGTCGCCCAGCGTCGTCGCGAGATCGCCGGGCTGGTGGAGGACGCCTTCCGCCACCACGGACGTCGTTGGAACGAGTGGCGCGAGAACATCTCCGCCTTCGCCAGGCCCGATGCCGCCATCCGGCTGGCGGAGCTGGTGCTCGATGCCTGCGCTTCCGGCGATCGGCCGCGCAAGACCATCCCGCTGTTCGGCGACGGACACGACCGCAGCCCGCTGCGTCCGGCACCGGCCGTCGTGGCCGGCGAGCCGAAGATGCTCCTGTGCGATTTCCACACGCACACGAACTATTCCGACGGCAAGCTGTCCGTCCCCGACCTCGTCGATTTCTACGGCCGCCGCGGGTTCGATTGTCTCTGCGTCACCGACCACCTCGCCGACCCGCGCCGGTTGCTGGGCAAGCTCGTCCGCCTCACCAATCTCACGCTCGCGCCGTCGCAGCTGGCCGAGTACTTCGACGTGCTGGAGCGGGAGCGGAAGCGCGCCTGGCGGAAGTACTCGATGGTCCTGATGGCGGGGATCGAGTTCAACAAGGACGGGCTCACCTCGAAGTCGTCCGCGCATCTGCTCGGCATCGACCTTCGTTCGCCGATCGACGCCGCGCTCGACCTGCCCGAGACCATCGCCCAGATCCACGCCCAGGGCGGTCTTGCCGTCGCATCTCATCCGCACGTGATGAAGAGCGAATGGGGCAAGAACACGCTCTACCTCTGGGAGAACCACGAGAAGTTCGCCCCGCTCATCGATGCGTGGGAGATCGCCAACCGGAACGACCTGTTCACCCCCATCGGCCACAAACGTCTCCGCTTCATCGCCAACAGCGACTTCCACAAGCCGAAGCACATCGAGTCCTGGAAGACCCTGCTCCACTGCGAGAAGGACCCCGAGGCCATCAAGGAGTGCATCCGCGAGAACCGGCACGTCGCCATCACGCTGTACCGCGACGA